>DASRHD010000401.1:0-28887 GCA_035650695.1 Opitutaceae bacterium | reverse complement strand
GCACGCTCAACCTTAACGCCGGCATCCTCGCCTTGGCCGGCTTCACTCTCGACGTCAACACCCTCCATATCACCGGAAATTCCACCATCGATTTCGGCAGCGGCCTCGCCTCTATTCTCGACACGACCAACTTTCTCATCGACCCTGGCGTCACTCTCACGATCACCAACTGGGCAAACGCCGTGGACTATTTCTACTCCACCAATAATCCCGGTCTGACCTCCCTTGCTCAGATCGTGTTCGACCCTCCGACCTACAGCGGCAGCGATACCAAATGGATGCCTTACTCCGACGGGCCGGGCAACGATCACCAGATCACGCCGGTGCCCGAACCCGCGACCTACGGCGCCTTCTTCACCGCCATGGCCCTGGGGTTTTTCCTCTGGCGCCGCCGCCGGCTGACGCTCGTTCCGGTCCGGGCCTGACTCGCTTCCGCCCCCTTCCGCGCGGATTATTCCGCAAGCACCACCGCATCTCCGGGCGCCATGCTGGCAACGTATTCTTCGCCGGCGGCGAATCCCGGATTCAGTTCCATGATTTTCAGCGTCAGCCCGTCGGATGAAAAATCGTACTGCACGGTCTCGCCCAGGTAGGCGACCGCGCCAATCCGGCCACGCAGGTTGTTCCGACCGGCGACGGCCTCACGGCTGAGCGTCCAGCACGCCGGCCGGACTAGGAGGGTGACGGCGGCTCCTGCCGCAAGTTTGGACACGCCGCGGCCCGGTACTCCTTCAAGCCGGCCGGCAGCCGACTCGGTCACCACCCGCTCCGGTGACGCGAAAACGACCGTGGCCGGGATGAAATTCGCCTCTCCGAGGAAACCCGCCACCGCCCGGCTGTTCGGCCGTTGATAGATTTCCCTCGGCGCTCCGACCTGCAAGACCCGCCCGCCGTCGAGAATCGCCAGACGGTCGGAAACCGCCAGCGCCTCCTTCTGGTCGTGCGTGACATAGACCGTGGTCAGCTTGAATTCCTTGCAGACCCGCCGGATTTCCGTCCTCAGCTCCAGGCGCAGGCTGGCGTCGAGATTGGAAAGCGGTTCGTCGAGCAGAAGGCAGCGCGGTCTGACCACCAACGCCCGCGCCAGCGCCACCCGCTGCTGCTGGCCCCCGGAGAGGCCGCCCGGCCGCAGTTCGGCGAAACCCTCCATCCGCACCGCGGTCAGCGCCTCGGCCACGCGCCGATCGATCTCGGCGCGCGGCACCCGCCGCTCCTCCAGACCGAAGGCAACATTTTCCGCCACGCTGCGGTGCGGCCACAGGGCGTAATTTTGAAAAACCATGCCGATGCCGCGGCGGTGTGGCGCCAGCCGGGTCACCTCTTCACCATCAAAAAAAATCTGCCCTTCGTCCGGCGCCTGCAGGCCCGCCAGGCTGCGCAAGAGCGTGGTCTTGCCTCCCCCGCTCGGTCCGAGCAGGGCGAACAACTCCCCTGCTCCGATGTCAAGGTCCACGGCCCTGAGCGGCGTCGCCGCTCCGAACTTCTTCGTCAACTGCCTGATCTGGATGGAAATCATTCGCGGGCCGCCGCACGCAAGCAATCACCGCCCGGCCCAAAGTCAAAAAATTTAACTTCCAGTTTAAGCATGCAACCCTTGCCTCAGCGGACCAGTCCCTTCTTAGTGGGTGAGCCGCTGCCCATGTCAAAGGCCTCCGCTTTCCACAGCCATGCCGACCTCGAGACCGTTCTCGTTTCCGAGATTGCGATCAAGCGCCGGCTGAAAAAGCTCGGCGCGGAGATTTCCGCGCTCTACGGGAAGGACGAGATCACCGCCATCGCCATCATCAATGGCGCCATCCTTTTCGCCGCAGATCTTCTGCGCGAAATCACAAATCCCGTCCGCCTCGATTGCATCCGCATCTCCAGTTACCGCAACGAGACCCGCTCCGTCGGCCGGCCCCAGATTCTGCACAGTTTCACCCTCGACCTTACCAACCGTCACGTCCTGCTGATCGACGACATCCTCGATACCGGCAAGACCCTCGTCATGGTCGTGCAGTCGATCAAAAAACTCGGGCCGGCCAGCGTCCGCACCTGCGTTTTGCTGGAAAAACAGGGCCGCCGGGAGGTCGATTTCGAGGCCGACTTCGTCGGTTTCAAGATCCCCGACAAGTTCGCCGTCGGCTACGGCCTCGATTTTGCCGAACGCTACCGCAATCTGCCCTGCATCGGCGTGCTCAAATCCCACCTGCAGAATCCGCCCGAGTGGGCATAGCGCCTGGCTAAACCGTTTGCGCGTGGCGCCGCGTCCCCGGCGGAGCCAGGTAGGCGTCAAAACGCATGGCGATCACCCGCAGCAGCGGCGCGCCCAGCGGCGTCACCGTCAGCCCGGCGGAGGTTCGCTCGATCAAGCCGTCGCCCTCCAGGTCGCGGAGCGATTCCAGCTCCCGGGCGTAAGCCTGGAGAAATTCCACCCCGAGTTCGCCGGACAACGCGGCGTAATCCAGGCGGCGCGCGCACATGATCCGCATGATGATGGTGCGCCGCCGGCGGTCCTCCGCCGTCAGCCGCAGCCCGCGCTCAATCGGCAGCCGCTTGTCCATCAAGGCGGCGCGGTATTCCGGCAACGATTTGAAATTCTGGCGATAGGTGTCCGCCGTCTGCGAAATCGCGGACATGCCGAATCCGTAGAGCGAGGCCCCGGAGCGGGTGCTGTAGCCTTGAAAATTGCGATGGAGCGTGCCCGCGCGCAGCGCGGCGGCGAGCTCATCGTCCGGCCGGGCAAAATGGTCGAGACCAATGTCGACATAGCCGGCGCCGGTCAGCCGGGCGTGCGCCTCCAGGAACATTTCCAGCTTGGCCTCCGGCGGCGGCAGTTCCTCGCGCTTTTCAAAAATGAGCTGGGCCGGCTTGAGCCAGGGAATGTGGGCATAACTGAAAACGGAAAGCCGGTCCGGCTCGAGCGTGAGCACGTCGTCGAGGGTGCGACCGAAAGAAGAGGCGGTCTGGAGGGGCAGGCCGTAGATCAGGTCGACGTTGATCGAGTGGAATCCCTCCGCCCGCAGCCAGCCGACGGCTTGATAGTTGAGCATGTGCGGTTGCAGCCGGTGAATGGCGAGTTGCACCCGCGGATCGGTATCCTGGACGCCGAGCGAGGCGCGGTTGGCGCCGAGCTCGCGCAGCGCCACGACGTGGTCGTGGGTCAGGCGCCGGGGGTCGACTTCGACGCTGATTTCCGCGTCCGGCGTAAAATGGAAGTGCTGGCGTACCAGCGCGCCCAGCCGCCGCAGCTGTTCCGGCGGGAGGAAGGTCGGCGTGCCTCCGCCGAGGTGCAGTTGCGCCACCGGCCGCGCCGGATCGAGCCGCGCCGCCATCAGACGGATTTCCTCCGCCAGATCATCGAGGTATTCCGCCGCCGCCTCGCGCCGGCGGGTGATCACCGTGTTGCAGCCGCAAAACCAGCAGCGCGTTTCGCAAAAAGGCAGATGGAAATAGAGCGAGAGCGGACCGCCCCCGGCCTGGTCGGCCGCCAGCGCCTCGTCCAGGCCCCAAGCCTCGCGCTCAGTCTGAAACTGCGTCGCCGGCGGATAGGAAGTGTAGCGCGGGCCCGGCACCGCATACTTGCGGATCAGCGCGGGATCGAGCGGAGCGGAAACGGCCTCTTCGTTGGGCGAGATCATCGGACGCGTCCACTATGACCGAAACCCGCCCTGCCCGACTCCGCATCATTTGGCAACTCATGCGTGCCTTTTGTGCTGGGCAAAGAGCGAAATTCAGGTCCCGTCAGCCGATCGGCTGCCAAGAAACAGTTATGTTGGGGAGCGGAATGAAGCCGCTCGGCCGTGCCATTCATCAGCCAGATGCCGTGTCCCCCGGTCGCGGCGTTTCGCACCAGGACGCGGGCTATCCGTTCCATTCATCACCTGACACCGTCCCGCCTAGGCGCCCGAGCGCGGCCGGGCGCGGCGCGGATACTCGCGAGGCCGGGCCGCCGCCTTTTTGAAGTCACCCGATTTCAGGGCCTGGATTTGGTCACGGAGCAACGCTGCACGCTCGAACTCCAGCTTCGCCGCCGCCTCGGCCATGTCGTCCTCCAGTTCGGCGATCACCGCCGCGACGTCATCCACTTTCTCCGCCACCTCCGGCTCGTCACGCTTTCCGCTGCCGTCGTAAACATGCAGGCTGCTCTGTGCGGCACGCTGCACGCTGCGCGGCGTGATGCCGTGCTCCTGATTGTAGGCAATCTGCTTGGCCCGGCGATAGTTGGTCACCTCGAGGGTCTTGCGGATCGAGCCGGTGATCTGGTCGGCATAAAAAATCACGCGCCCTTTCTCGTGTCGCGCCGCCCGGCCCGCCGTCTGGATCAGGCTCGTCTCGCTGCGCAAAAATCCCTCCTTGTCCGCGTCGAGAATCGCGACCAGCGCCACTTCCGGCAGGTCGAGCCCCTCGCGCAGAAGATTGATGCCGACAAGCACGTCGAAATTTCCCAGCCGCAGGTTGCGCAGGATCTCCACCCGCTCGATCGCGTCGATGTCGCTGTGCAGGTATTCCACCCGCAGCTTCGCCTCGCGCAAAAAAGCCGTCAGGTCTTCGGACAGCCGTTTGGTCAGGGTCGTGACCAGCACGCGCTCACCCGCCGCCACTGCCTTTTTGATTTCGCCGATCAGGTCCTCCACCTGGCCCTTCGTCGGCCTGAGGGTGATTTCCGGATCGAGCAGGCCGGTCGGACGGATGAGCTGCTCGGCCACGACGGCAGAACGCTCGAGCTCGAAGCTGGCGGGCGTGGCGGAAACGTAGACGGTCTGCCGGGTGATCCGCTCAAATTCAGCGAAACTCTGCGGCCGGTTGTCGAGCGCGGACGGCAGGCGAAAGCCGAAATCGACCAGGACTTTTTTGCGCGAAATGTCGCCGTTATACATCCCGCCGATCTGCGGCACGGTCGCATGGCTCTCGTCGATGAAAAGCAGAAAGTCCTTCGGAAAAAAATCGATCAGGCAGAAGGGGCGCTCGCCCGGCTGGCGGCCGGTGAGATGGCGCGAGTAGTTCTCGATGCCGTTGCAAAAGCCCATTTCCGAAAGCATCTCCAGGTCGTAATTCGTGCGCATGCGGATGCGCTGGGCCTCGAGATAACGGTTGCTTTGTTCAAAAAACGCCACCCGCTCGTCGAGCTCGGCCCGGATTGCGGGAATGGCCGTCTCCAGGCGTCCGCGGGTCGTGACGTACTGGTTGGCCGGATAAAGGTCGAACTGATCGAGGGTGCGCAGCGTTTCGCCGGTCAACGGCTCGAATTCGGTGATGCCCTCGACCTCGTCGCCCCATAATTCCACCCGCAGGGCGTTCTCGCTGTAGGCCGGCATGATGTCGATGACGTCGCCGCGGACGCGAAACCGGCCCTGCTTCAGTTCGTAATCGTTGCGCTCGTAAAGATTGTCCACCAGCCGCTCCAGCAGCTGGGTCCGGCCGAGGGGCCGGCCGCGCCGCAGCTCGATCCGCAGGGTGGTGAAATCTTCCGGCGAACCGAGGCCATAAATGCAGGAGACGCTCGCGACCACGACGACGTCGCGCCGGCTGACCAGCGAGCTGGTGGCGGAAATGCGCAGGCGCTCGATCTCTTCGTTGATCGATGAGTCCTTTTCGATGAAGGTGTCGCTCGAGGGAATGTAAGCCTCGGGTTGGTAGTAATCGTAGTAGCTGACGAAGTACTCGACGGCGTTGTCGGGAAAGAAATTTTTGAATTCGGAGTAAAGCTGGGCGGCGAGGGTTTTATTGTGGGAAATGATCAGCGCGGGCCGCTCGCAACGGGCGATGACATTGGCCATGGTGAAAGTCTTGCCCGAGCCGGTCACGCCCAGCAGGGTCTGGTGACGGTGGCCGGCCTGGACCGATTTCACCAGCGCCTCGATCGCCTGCGGCTGGTCGCCAGTCGGCGCATAGTCGGCCTTGAGATTGAAAAGCATGATGAAGAGGGAAGCCAGGAAACCTGGAAACACCAGTCAGAGTCGCATGGGCAAATCAGGACCGGTGCGTTTTACCTCCGGGGCTGGTGATTTTCCTGGTTTCCTGCTTCAAATTTCCTCGGTTGGCCACGCGCTTCATACTCCGAAAACCTTGAGCAGGCCGCTCCACAGTCCGGCCCAGAAACGGCGCGCGCCGCTGGCCGGCCCCTTGGCCGCCGTGCGCTGGCACAAAAAAAGTCCAACACCGGCAAAGAGGTCGTCGAATAGCGGATTCATGCTCCGAAAATAGGCCCAGAAGGTTTCCGCCCGCACCGGCCGGTACTCGAGATTGGGAGTGAAGCCGATGGTCACGTCCTGGTTGGCACGGCGGGCCGGCCGTTCCTGGCCCTCGCGTTCCTTCAGACGCTCCGCCCGCACCCCGCGGCTGCCCGCCACGAGCAGGCGGCACGGGCCGGCAAACTCGAAATAACGGAACTGCAATGTCACCCAGGATTGCCAGGTGAAGAACCGCCAATGCCGCCGGATCGTCAGCCGGCTGTCACCGGCCAGAATCACCGCCTTGAGAAAACTCGGCCGCAGCACGATCGAGCCCCCGTCGGGCACGGCCACGAGCGCGATCTCCACTGTCGGGTCGTCGTGATGCGAAAAAGTGACGCGAAGCTCCTCGCCCGCGCGAGTGTTGCGCATCTCCACCAACTCGATCAGGCCGCAGGCCACGCAGGTGAACGGCAGCCTCCAGTCCAGCACGAAGCGCGTGCGGAGGCGCAAACCCTCGTCCGACGCCTGCAAAAATGCCTCCTTCACCCACAGCCGGTCGCCCGGCCAGAGCGAAACGTCGAGCGAGGGGCGGCTCTCACTCACCTGCGGCAACGCCACCGGCTCGTCCGCCAACCGGATCGGCCGGCCGTTTTCGATCAAGCGAGCCAGGCCGAAAAACAAAACCAGCTTGCCCAGCGACGGGCCGAAAAAATACAAGCCGAGCGCAGCCGCGACGTACCATTTGGTCTTGTCCCAGGCGAGCAGGAGGTAGTGGACGACGCGCGATTGGCTGGCCTCTTCTGTCCGGATGCGCTTGTCGATTTTGCCCAGGGCGATCTCGATTCCGTCCTTTTCCCATTGCGTGCGGACCAGTTGTTGCTGCAGGTCGACCACCCGCTTCTCCGCGGCGTGTTTGACCTGCTCCATGCGCGCCTCCTGCTCGGCGTAGGCGCGCTGCTGCGCGCTGTCGCCAAAGACGCGCTGCCACAGACTCTCCATCTGGCGCAGTTCGCCAACCACCCGGTCGGCCTTCTGCGCCCGCGCCTGCTCTCCGGCAATTTCCGCCTGCATCGACACCATGCGTTTGCTCACGTCGGCCAAAGCCTCGCGAAAATGCTGCCGCTGCCCGGTCAGTTCGGCGAGGAACTGCTGTCGCACGGCGTCGAAATCCACGTTGTCCTTCAAAAACAGCCACAAGCCGTAGGCAGCCAGACCGAGGACGGCAATCAGCACGCCCAGCGCAAATTTCTGCACCAGCCAGCGGACCAGGCGATAAAGCGAGGAAATCATCGACGACCCATGATGCCACGAAGAGGCCAATGCTTTCAACCGCCCAAATCGCCCGCGGTTCCCTCCCCCCGGCATACTATTTGCTCGCATCGCCCGCCCCAAGGGGACAAATCCCTCGTCAGATTGTCTATCCCCGGTCCGTCGAACCTCGTGATTAAGGAAATGCCATGTTTTTAAAAGAATTCAGGGAATTCGCCGTCAAGGGAAACGTCGTCGATCTCGCCGTGGGCGTGATCATTGGCGGCGCGTTCGGAACCATCGTCACCTCGCTGGTGAACGACGTGATCATGCCGCCCATCGGCCTGCTGGTCGGCGGCGTCGATTTCACCAACCTCTTCGTCGTCTTGAAAGAAGGCGCCAAGGCGGTCGGCCCGTATCCCTCGCTCGCCGCGGCCAAGGCCGCCGGAGCGGTCACGCTCAACCTCGGTGTCTTCATCAACACCGTGATCAATTTTCTCATCGTCGCGGTCGCGGTTTTCATCCTCGTCAAAGGCATCAACCGCCTGCGCCGGCACGAGGAGGCCGCGCCCGCCGCCCCGCCGCGCTCGGAAGTGCTCCTCGAGGAAATCCGCGATCTGCTGAAGAAGCAGAAATAGCTTCCATGGCTGCCACGCTTGTCCCCGCGTCAGTGTCAGCCCTGCCTCCGGCAAAAGTATGCAGCACCAGCTCACACCAGAAGAGAAGCAGTTGGTCGAGCAAGAGTTCGTAGCTCGGCAAGAACTTGCGGCACGTCGACGTTCGTTTGCACGCCGCGTTTTCGTTGTCGGATTGGCGACAGGCTTAAGCGCTGCGGCATTGCATGAGTTCCATATCCCGACGCTGGTATCGCCCCTCCTTGGGATTGTCTGGTTGGTCTGCATTCTGATCTACGTCGGTATGGGCGTCTTCCCTGCGACATTTGCCAAAGACATGGATCTGCGATGGCATTTGAACCCGTGGCAGGAAGCATTGCAGCACTTGTCAGAAGGACGGACACAAGCGGAAGCGATCGCACTCTTGGCAGGGCCGATCCTTGGACGGATGCTGTTCGCTTTTGTCTACCTCGCGCTCAGATGACGAAAAGCCTTGCCAGCCGCCAGACCGACGCGGACCGGCCGGGGCCACCTCGGCAACGTTGATGCCCGCGTGGGCCATCTTTAACGTTCGGCGAAAATATGGAATTCATTGCAACTCTGGGTGTGTGCGCGATCTTTTTACTTGCGTCATTTGCATACGCGACTGAACCAAAATCGATCGTGAAAGAAACTTCACCTGACGCCGATGTCGTAACGGCATTTATCGCGGCAATCAATCGGCACGACGTAGCTGCTCTGGCTGATTTGATGTCAGAGGATCATACCTTCATTGATTCACGAGGTGGACGCGTGTCAGGGCGGCAGGAGATGATCGCAGGGTGGAAGGCATATTTCGCGATGTTCCCCGACTACCAAATTCTGGTGGATGCTAGACTGAATCAAAACGGCACCGTCGCGGTTTTTGGATCGGTCTCCGGGACTTACAACGGCAAGCGAGGCCTCGTTCCAAAAAATCGGATCGCCATGCCAGCCGCGTGGAAGGCAAATGTCGCGGATGGCAAGGTAAAGCTGTGGCAGGTCTACTGCGACTGGACTGAGGGTATGCAAATTATTGAGGAAGATAAAAAATCCGGCTAGCCGGGCGCTCGAGCCAATGCCCGCTGCGGTGCGGGCTCACCTTTGACGCCGGGCAATTCTGACAGATGCATGTTCGCGGCACTGACTTCGTGATGTTTCTCGTCTCGGACCTGGCCCGGTCCGTTGAGTTCTATCGCGACACGCTTGGACTGAAGTGCGAGATCTATAGCGCCGAATATCAGTGGGCAGAATTCGACTGCGGCAACGTGACTTTATCATTGAAGGGGAATGCGATCGCGAAGGGTGAAAGAGTTGGCGGACGTATTGCTCTCGCGGTCGGGGATGTTCGTTCCGCATATGAGGAGTTGCGACGGCGTGGCGTCCACATCGAGGCAGAGCCGGTCGACAGCGGATTTTGCGTTGCGTGCGAGCTTCACGATCCCGATGGCAATCTGGTCATTTTGCATCAACGGAGTGACGGCAGCTATGGGCAGAATGCCCAACCAACCAAATAGGTAGGCATGAGGAGGCGCCAGAGCCGACGCCCACAGCTGTCGTGCGAGCTCCGGGCGTATAAACCAAAAAATTGGGCGGCCGAAAGGCCGCCCATGAGATAACCGAAACTCGAATCAACGACGTCTACTGTCCGACGAAGGTGAACTTGTCCGCGGTAAGGTAGAAGTGCGTCGCAGCGGAGTTTTTGCCGGTCACCGTCAGCACGATGGTATGCGTGCCAGCCGTGGCAAAGGTAACGTTACCGAACGTCTTTGTCAGGTAAGCCTGCGTCGTGGCGTACTGGTCGAGCGTACCGCCGACCTGCGCGCCGTCGATCTTCAGGCTGTGCTGGCCGCGGGATGTGTTCGTCTTGTAACGCATCTGCACCTGATACGTGCCGGCTGACATGCTCGGGGTGGTGAAGGTGATGGTCTGGCCCGTGGCGGTGGCGTTGAGGAACTCGAGCACGCCGCCGCTGGCATTGGCGTCGTTGGTTATGCTCACGGTGCCGCCGCTGCCCACCGGCGAGAGGCTTTCCGCCTCGAAGTTATACGTCGGCGCGGGTCCGTTAATCGTATAAACGCCGCTGGTGACCGGGCTTGAGCCCCCGCTGTTTACGCCGATGGCGGACAAGGTGGCTCCCGGCGCCGAAATGGCAACCGGGCCGGAATACAGCGTCGAAGAAGCCGTCGGCGTTGACCCATCGGTCGTGTAGCGGATGGAAGTTGAGCCGGCACTGGTAATCGTCACCGACTGGGCGCCCGTGTAAGTGCCGGCGGCCGGGCTGAACACCGGAGCAGAGGGCGGTGGAATCGTGATCGCGTAGAGACCGCTGGTGACCGGGCTTGAACCGCTACTGTTTGTGCCGATTGCGGACAGGGTGGTAGTCGTCGAAAGGGTGACCGGGCCGGAATACAGCGTCGAAGAAGCCGTCGGCGTTGACCCATCGGTCGTATAGCGGACGGAAGTTGAGCCGGCACTCGTAATCGTCACCGACTGGGCGCCCGTGTAAGCGCCGGGGGCCGGACTAAACACCGGAGCGGAGGGAGGGGTCCCACCGCCGGTGGTGCCGCCTATCCAGAACTTAAGATTCGTCCAGGTGACGTCCATTCCACCGGTCCCGCTTCGCGACACATACGAGCCGCACTTGTCGTACATGCCGCCGCCGCCGAGGCCGCCACTCTTTGATCCAACGTGCGCACCATTGAAATAGATATCAACGACCCCGGTCTTGTTGTTCATAATGGTCGTCATGCGGATCGGCGTGCCGATCGTGTAGGAGCCCAGATCGTCGTTGGTTCCGACGATAAAGAAATGTGTACCACCGGCTTTAGTGATATCAATGATGAGAAAAGAGGAAATGGTGATCTGGTGGTTTTGTTTTACGGCAATCCGGTCGCCGGTCAGGCTTTTGACAACGCAGTCGCCTTGCCACTGCACGACGGAATTGGCAGGCATGGTGGCAAACCGCTGCTCAGCCCGTGATACGACGCCAACCCCTTTATTCGGGGTCGTGAACTCATAGCCGCCGGGTATCGGGGTGGCGGTGGCACCGTTCGAGGTTTGGATGGTGAATGTTTCCGTGAAGGGCGTCCACCCGCTGCCAATTTGGGCATGGGCTGACAGGGATAGGCCACAGACAAGAGCGACCGCGGCAAGCATTTGAGCAATACGTTTTGTAGCGTACATATATAACCTTGCAGGTTTAGGGGGCACAGACGGGGGTGAATAGCCCTATCCCGTGGGGATAGAGTGGGGCATTCGTAATGTATCATTTTCGGGAGCAAAAAATACCCCCGAAAATAAGGGATTATTGCCAAGACCTTGCGATGAATGAGGTTCACGAGTCCGGACGCCCCTACCCTTCGGCCGACGCAACAGGTTATTCTGAGGTTAGATAATGATGAAACGGAATTCCACGACCGTGGAGACACCGCGCCGGCTGCGCCGCCTCGGACAATTCATGGATCTCAGGGATTTGGCTGCATCGGAGCAGGCATTGATTGAAGGGCACGCAGTCGCGCCAGCTCAACGGATGCCGGCTCATCATTGGGGTTGAGTCGCAGAGCTTCCTCCAGCTCTCCGATTGCCTCCGGGACGTCGCCTCTATTTGCCCAGGCATGCCCCAGATTGTGGTGCGCGTCAGCATAGTCCGGCTTGATTCGCAATGCTTCCTGAAATTGTTCAATCGCTTCCGCCATCTTTCCGGTCCGGGCGAGGGCGAGGCCCAAGTTATTATGGATGGATGCATTCTGGGGGTTGAGCCTCACGGCTTCCTCGTAGTGCCCGATTGCCTCCGGTATCCGGCCCTGCCGAGCCAAAACATTTCCCAGGCTATTGTGTGCATCGGCATAGTCCGGCTTGATCTGCAGTGCCTCTTTATATTGTCCAACCGCTTCGATCACCCGACCCATCGTATCCAAAACGACGCCCAGGTTACGATGGGCTTCGGCATCGGCGGGTTCAAGCCGTACCGCTTCCTCAAGAGGCTGCAGAGCCTCGGAACTCCGGCCGGTCTGCAGCAGCGCAAATCCCAGCTGGTTTTGCGCCCGAGCATTGCGCGGTGATTTGGCCACAGTGTCGCTCCAAATGGCCAGGGCGCTCGAGTAATCTTCATTCCGTCGCAGGGTAAAAAACCCAAGCAGAATCGCGAAGCCGAAGAGCACGGGCAGACTTCGTCGTCCGGCCAACGCATGGCACCCCAACACCAAAAGCGCAATCACCGCGGCCAGCGGCAGGTACATCCGGTGTTCGGCCATCGTTTCCGTCGCCACCGGGACGACACTGGAACTGGGAGCGAGAATGGCGAAAAACCAAATGCCGGCGAATCCGAGCACACGACCACGCCACAGCCCGGCGAGCGTGCCCGCCACCAGCACGGCCACGATCAATACATACGGGATCACGCTCACGCCCGGCTTCACCAGCGCTCTCCCATAATCGAAAACCAGGGGATGCGGCCAGAGGGATAACCGGAGATAGCGCGAAATCGCGGGGAATTGCGTCAATGCGTAGGCCCACGAGGACACCCCTCCGCCAAAACCGGCCGATCCATTGCGGTTGCCGCCTGTGCCCGCCACCAGACAAGCCAGCAACAGCCAGGTGGCAGCCAGCCCCAAATATAATCGCCAGCGTTTCTGCCAGGCGTCCCGAAAGGACCCTGCGATAAAAGTGCGATCGTAAAGCAGCACCATCAGCGGAGCCGAGACCATCACCTCCTTGGTTGCCATGCCGAGAAGGCAGCAAAGAAAAGAGCACAGATACCAGAAGCCAGAGGACAGGGGTCTGATGCCGGAAGAATTGGAATTCGTCCCGCGAACGAAGCAATAAAGCGTCAGCAGATAAAACAGCCCCATGAGCGACTCGGCCCGTTGCACGGTGTACGTCACCGCTGCGGTCTGGAGAGGATGCAGCGTCCAGATGAGCGCGATGGCGAAGGCCATAACCATGGACGAAGTCGCAACATTTGAGGCGAGAGCGCCCGCCTTCCACCGTCCTGCAGATGCGGAACGCAGGAGGGTTCGCCTCATGAGGCCGAACAGCGTCAAGCCGGCCAAAATATGGATCGCGAGGTTGACTGCATGATAGCCCCCTACCTGCACGCCGCCGAGCGCATAGTTGATGGCCAGGGAGAGGTTGACGATCGGCCGGCCGCTGGTGGTTAAACCGGGTGGCGGTGACAATGCCGGCCAGATCGGCCAGAGATGCTGGATCGTAGGATTATCCGTGATGGCCGCCGAGTCATCGTAGATAAACGGCACGGAAAAGCTGTTATGATAGGCGGCCAGTGCCGCGAGCACGAGCACACCACACGCAAGGGCGACAGCCCCAGGCGAAGCGGCATTGGCTGGCTGCTGACGCGAAATTTTAGTGCTCACGGCGACGCATTGAAAACGGTTCTTTGACCGATGGGAAAACGGATTTTGTCGGGCGCTCATGCCGTTTTACGGCTGGCCACGTGATATTTTTCTGGGAAATTGATTCATGCTTTCTCCCTCTGCCCCGCCTGATATTCGCAGTCCGAAGGGCAGGCTGATCTGGTGCGTCGTGGCAGCCCTGCTCCTGTTTTATTTTTTCATGGCGTTTAGTGCCAGCTGGCAAAAAGGAGTCACTTTCGACGAGATCGATCACCTCGCCACCGGTTATAATTACTGGCTAAACAATGACTTCCGTCTCAGCCCGGCCAACGGAGACTTTGTCAAACGCTGGGCTTCTTTGCCGCTGCTCATTTCGCGGCCCAAGTATCCCTCCATTTCCAATCCGCTGTGGCGGCAGGCCGAATGGTTCAACATGGCGTTCATATTCTTTTTTCAGAGCGGCAATGACCCCGCCACCCTGCTGTTGCAGGGACGGGCGATGGTCGCGCTGCTGGGCGTCGCGTTGGGGTTCGCGGTGTTTTTATGTGCGCGAGAGCTTTTCGGAAACGGGGGCGGTCTGATTGCCCTGGGGCTGTTTGTTTTTTGTCCGCACATGCTGGCCCATGGAGCCATGGTCACCACCGATATGTCCACCGCCTTGATGCTCTTTGTCAGCACCTGGAGCATCTGGCGTCTGCTCCACAACGTCACTTGGGGATGGCTGGTCACAAGCCTGTTATCGCTCGGATTCCTGTTTCTCTGCAAGATGACTTCGATCGTGATCGTGCCGATCACCGCGCTGCTGGTGATAGTGCGGTTGATCGCCGGTTCGCCTCTGGTGTGGAAGCTGGGGTCGAAGCGGGTGATCAAAGGACGCAGAGGCCAGGCTGGCATTATTGCTGGGCTGGTTTTGATCCATGCCCTCGCCGCCGTGGCCATCGTCTGGGCCGGCTATGATTTTAGATACGATGCCCGGGCTGATGCGACCGATCCGGGCCTGGTGTTTGTGCCGAGGGAAAGTAGCGCCACACCGCTGGGGCCGCATGTCCAGACGGCGATGGATTGGTGCCGTCGCTGGCATTTGCTGCCGGAAGGCTATCTGAGGGGCAACGAGGAGCTTCTCACGACAACGGAGCGGCGCCCAAGTTTTATGAACGGTCACTGGAAGATCGGCGGCTGGCACCGGTTTTTCCTCTACGCCTTTTGGGTCAAAACTCCTCCGGCCTTGCTTCTCCTTCTGCCACTCGGACTGGCGGGATGGTGGTGGTTGGAGCGGCAGCGGAGACAAAAAGGAGAGAATGCATCCCTGCCGGCCTCTTCGTTCTACCAGGCCACCCCGTTCGTCATTTCGTTCCTCGTCTACTCCGCGGTGGCGATTACCGAGAAGGTAAATATTGGCCATCGACACATCCTGTTTTTGTACCCCGTCCTCTATGTCCTGGCCGGGTCCGCCATTCTGTGGTGGCCAACGCAAAAGCTTTGGGCAAAAGTCGGCGTCGTCTTGCTTATGGGTTGGTTCGCGGCCGATTCGCTTTTGATCCGGCCGCATTATCTGGCCTATTTCAACGGTCTTTCGGGCGGCCCCGCCCAAGGCTATCGGCACCTGGTCGACAGCTCACTTGATTGGGGCCAGGATCTTCCCGGGCTGAAGCGGTGGCTTGCCGTCCACAATCCGGGCGACGGCGAAGCCGTCTTCCTCTCCTATTTTGGCACGGACAGCCCGGACTATTACGGCATCAACAGCATGCGTCTCCCCGGTTATCCCGATTGGCGGAAACCCCAGGCGTTCCCCTATGTGCCGGGATATTATGCAATCAGCGCCACCATGTTTCAAAATATCTACACGCAGACTTTCGGCCCATGGAACCGCGTGTACGAGGATGAATACCAAAAAACCCTGCAAAGTTTCGAGAAATTGGGGTGCACGCCGGACGATCCCGCGTCACTTACCGCTCTCTTTCAAAAGTACCCGGAAAAATCCTGGCACGAGCCCTACGAGAAATTGGAAAAGCTTCGTTTCGTCCGTCTGTGCGGATGGCTGCGTGCCACCAAACGCCCGCCGGACGATGATGTTGGTTATTCGATTCTCATCTGGAAGCTGGACGAACACGACTTGCGGGAGGCCCTGGCGGGGCCTCCACGGGAATTGTACGACTCACCGGCGGCTAGTTCACCGCATGGAATCTGATCCACGCCCCGGCAAAAGCCTCAACCCATCCCGATCTGGCCCGAAAGTGAGGCGCCGGTCGGCACGACAGGAGCCTCAATACCGAGCAGCCGGCAGGCATTTGCGGCAACGCGTATCGAATTATTACAGCTGCGTTCATCCGGATAGACGTGCGCCATTGTTGCCAGATAAAGATTAGCCAGTGGCGTGACGACGGGCGGGACTTTATGCGAAAACTGCAAATCGCATACCGTCGCCGCCGTCAGCGTTCGGAAAACGTGCGCCTGACGCACGTGTGATCGATCAAATTGCGGGTAGATCCGGTTGAGCGGTTCGATCATCATCCGGGCAATCTCCGACTCCGGCATTCCGGTCAGGGCGTTGCCCACTTCAAAATAACGCGACAGATAGACAATGTGGCGCCCGCCGTAGACGCTCGATGGAATAAAGTTGGTGTGCTCGATGACTCCTCCAAACGGGAAGCCCGCATCGGCCACGTTCAGCCAGTAAACCTGGCTGAGCGGACGGTCCAACTCCAATAGGGTGCAGACCGCGCCAAAATATTTTATCTCCGCGAGCCGGCGGGCAAAGTCCGGCCTGACCTCCCGGAGCAAAGGAGCGAGGTGGACGGTCGGAATTGTGGCCAGAAATCGGGCGCCCTCAAACTCACCGGCCGTGGTTTGAACCGCCGCGAGAGCGTTTTGACGGATGATGAGTTTGTCGACCCGCGCCTGCGGGACGATTTTCACCCCCAGGGCGGACAGCTCTTTCAGCAAGGCGTCGAGCAGGACGTTGAGGCTGCCGCGGAGATAGCCCAATCTTTCATCGCCGCGCTCGCGCGAGCCAAGGCGCTGCTTCAACCGTCCAATCATCCACGCCACCGGCACCTGGCCGGCAAAGGGGCCAAACTTGACTTCAAGCATCGGCCGCCAGACCGCCTCCGTGGCGGCCCGTCCGGCGTAACGATAAAACCACTCGAGCGCCGGGACGTCTTCGTGCCGGCGCCAGTCGGCCAGCTTGCCCAGATAAAGGCTCGTTGCGCCAAAGCGCAGTTTTCCCGCAAATGAGAGAGGGGCAAAGCGAAGAAGATCCTTCGGACTGTTGAAATCATATAGTCGTCCATCGCGGAATATCCCCATTGTTGCCGGATTGAATTGCAGGTGATCATCCAATCCCAGCTCATGGACGAGCCAGCGAATCTCGGCATCGTGGGTGAAGAAATGATGGTAGTAGTGTTCGAGCCTGGTGTCATTGACAGTGAACGTTGCCAGGAGGCCGCCGGCCTGCGGGGAACCCTCAAGAACAACCACTTTTTCTCCGGCCCGCGCCGCCAGATAGGCGGCCGTCAGCCCCGTGATGCCACCGCCGATTATGACCAGGGGGCGGCTCATGCGGGCGTATTGGTGTGGGGCTGTTTCACGAGGCGTACCAGCATAGGATGACGGCACAATCCACACCGAGAAGGAGCCATCGTTTTACAAGGTCAAAGTGGAGGAGCTTGCGGTGTTACGCCCACGCCCTTGGAGATCAGCCAGGGCGGACGCCGTTTCACTTCATCGTAAACACGGCCAACGTATTCGCCCAGGATGCCGACGCAGATTAATTGTACCCCGCCGAGAAAGAGAATGGAAATCACGATCGTAGCGAAGCCGGGGACCGGGCCCAGTCCAATGGAAGCGAACCATTCGTGAAATATGCGCTGGGCGAAGGTAAAGATCACCCCGAGGAGCGCGAGGCCCGAAACCAGAAAGCCGAGATAGGAAGCAAGACGAAGCGGCACGGTGGAGAACGAAAAAATACCATCGAGGGCCAGTCCCATCAGGCTGCTCAACGTATGTTTGATCTCGCCGGCCGCCCGGCCATGCCGCTCATAGCTAAGGCCGATTTGCTTGAATCCGGCCCAAGCCCTCAGGCCCCTGATAAACCGGTTGCGCTCGGGCATGGCCTTGATCACCTCGACGACCTTGCGGTCCATCAAGCAGAAATCACCGGAATCGAGAGGCACCGGATTTTTTGAAACCTTCGCCAATGAGCGGTAGAAGAGCCAATAGCAAAATCGCTTGGGCGGAGATTCCTTTCGTTTGGTGCGGATGGCATAAACAACCTCAAACCCTTCCCGCCACTTCGCGATAAACCGGTGCAATTCCTCGGGCGGATCCTGCAGGTCGGCGTCAATGACGATCACCGCCTCACCCGCGGCGTGAAACAGGCCTGCCGAAACCGCAATTTGCTGCCCAAAATTGCGCGTAAAGGAAATCGCCTTCCAGCGCGGGTCACGCTGGTTTTGTGCCACCAACAGCTCCCAGGTGGCATCGTGAGAGCCGTCGTCAACCGCGATCATTTCCCAGGGGCAGGACCAACCTTCCGCCGCGGCGGTCAATCTTTCAAAAAGAGCCGGAAGCACCGCCTCCTCGTTGAAGCAAGGTATGATGACACTGATCTGCGCCGCCTCTGTATGCTGGGAACTCATTCGGTCAGGCATTGCCGGGAAAATTCCATCTACTCATCGCCTTCATCCGTCTGCATTCGTTGAACCAGCAACAGCTTCTGCGCCTGCGGAATCGTCGGGCTTTTCCATACATAATCGGTGGCGGCGGCGGGGTCACGGTGACCCCACGACAGAACGATCCGTTCCTCGTACAGCTCTCGTTTGGTGGGGTCGGAAATCGAATCGAGCAATTTTACGGCGAGATCCGGTTTGCTTTTCACCGCGGGCGAATAGGAAACGAGGGCGCCGATCAGGTAATCGTCGTCCGGGCTGGGCGGCTCGCGGGTGACGTAATCGGCCAGCCATTTTGTCGCTCCATCGGCATCGGCCTGAATCCATTCGCTAAAGGTTTCCCTGATGACGGCGGGTTGCCCGTCAGCGGGCGAGAGAGTCTCTGCCCAGTGCATGGCTGCCGCCGGATCGGTGCCCGCCCAGGTGGTGGCATAGGTCCCGAGCGCAGCATTGCGATCCTCAGAAACAGGCAAAGCCTTCAACCAGGTTCCTGCATCCTGCGGTGCGCTTTTGCCCATGGCCGCCGCCACAATCTCAAAAGCTGAGGCCCCGATCTTTGCGACACGGGGATCGTGGGCCCATGACTCGACGGCCGCCCGGGCCGCATCCAGCTGGCCGCGCTTGATCAAGGCTTCCAGGCCCAAATGCACCGCGATTGCCGGAGGGATGCCGCTGGATTGGTTTTGGTCATAACCCGCGCGCAGGAGCCTATCCACGAATCCAAGCAGCGCCTTGGGATCACGCGCCGCCATCGCGTCCAAGACCACGCCGGGCAGGGTGCCGCGCGCCAGTTCGGAAACACGGGCGCCGTTCTGCATCACCCATAACAGGGAGGCGTTAGGGTCGCGCTCCGACCATTGCTTCATGACATCAATCACCCAGCTCGTTCTCTCCTCTTCGGTGCGCCCCAATGCATCGGCCAGATCGATGGCCAATTCCGGTCTGGTTTTGGCAATTTCTCCGAGAGCCGCAAGAACGTCTCCCGCCGGTTTTCCGCGCAGGAAGCCGAAAAGTTCATCATAACCGGCGGAGCCATAGGAAATTTCCTGCCGAGCGGGTTCCGGTTCTTGATTCTTTGGTGGCGCGGCCTGAGCAGTTGGCACGGGTGGGACCGCGAGAGCCGCCGGAGCTTTTTCGATGCGGATAAACCGCCAGCCGAAGATGGCGGAGGCCATCACCGCGGCGGCAAGCAGCGCATACCAAAACCTCCGCCTTTGTCTAAACCTGGGATCGCCGCTCATCGCCAAGCCGAATCCTCTCAATGGTTGCCCTGGGTCGAAGGCGCCACGGCTTTGGTGCCAAGATCGTCATAATCGGGCAATGCGCCGATCCGTTGTTCAACGACGTTGGAAGGCGGCCCATAATAAAAAGCACGAACGCGGAAATGACCCGTCCGAACGGGCGGGGTGAAAGCAAAGCCAAACGAATTGATATGGGGGTCCATGACCGCGCAGACGGTGAATCCGGATGCGCCTTCCGGCATGGTCTCGAGCGCGTATCCGTCCGCATCGCTGGCGTGATCTGTCCAGGTGAAGTTGAAGGCGCTGACCGTGGTCTTAACGAGGCTGGCTTTCAGATCGGTGGGCGCACCCTGGTCGGCCGTTCGCGCATCCCTGATTGAATGCACCGCCACCTTCGTTCTCGGCACAATGGTCTTGGGGGCCGCCCAGCTATAATCTTCCGGCAGGGCGAACTTGGCTGCATAATCGGCATCCGACAATTCCTTGGGCAAGGTGACTTCGACCGGATCAGACACGGGCCCGTAGAACGGTCTCACCCGATAGTAGTAGGGGGTGGTCGGGGCGAGACGGGCATGCGTGAACTTGTTTTCACCGGGCGGAAGAAAACGGAGCGTGATGTAGTCTGGATTCCCAGCCGTCGTAAACTCGACGATATGCCCGGCCACGTTCGGTGCCGGATCCTTCCACGTCAGGGCCACCTCGTCGGGAGAAACCAAACTGGCGGTCAAATGGATTGATTCATCCGAGCCGGAAGCGCCGCGGAGCCCGGGCGAGCCGCCGGCCAGCCCAGTAATGAGAAGTAAAAGCGTGAATTTCGAAAAACATCTCATGGATCTTAAATAACTGAAGTTGGCCAAAAACTAAACGTTAAACGCCCCATCAAGCGCGTTCGTGGTTTACTGGCCGTCAGGGAAAAATTTGGAAGGAGCCAGCCCCCTCCCCGCCCCGGATCGAACGGATATAATAACCGGACTTTTTCGCGGTGTGGGCGGCACGCCCGCGGCGTTTGCCCATACGCGGCCCCGGCGGGCGAAAGCATGTCCTTCTTCGGACGGATCATGAGGGTGGTTTCTGGCTTTGGCGCCAAGCCACCCGCCATGATCCGTCCTTTTGCGGAAGAACTTCCGGAGACTACTTCTTCCAGAACTTAAGGTTGGTCCAGGTGACGTCCATTCCACCGGTCCCGCTTCGCGTTACATACGAGCCGCATTTGTCGTACATCCCACCGCCGCCTTTGCCGCCGCTCTTTGAGCCGGCGTGCACACCATTGACGTAGATGTCACAGACACCGGTCTTGTTGTTCATAATGGTGGTTACGCGGGCCGTTGTGCCGATCGTGTAATTGGCCAGTGTCGGGCCATTTACCAGGTAGAAATGCGTACCACCGGCCTTGGTCAGCGCGATGATGACGAAAGAGGAGATGGTCACCTGGTGGCATTGCTTCACACTGATCCGGTCGCCGCTCATGCTTTTGACCTTACAGTCGCCCTGCCACTGGATGGTGGAATTGCTGGGCATGGTGGCAAACCGCTGCTCGGCCCGCGACACCTTGCCCGTGCCTTTATTTGGAGTAGTGAACTCATAACCACCGGCGATGGCCTTGGCAGTGGCACCGTTCGAGGTTTGGATGGTGAATGATTCCGTGGTGGGGGTCCAGCCGCTGCCAATCTGGGCGCGGGCTGCCAGGGGTAAGCCGCAGGCAAGAGCGACTGCAGCGAGCATTTGAACAATACGTTTTGTAGCGTACATGGGTGATACCTTACAGGTTTAGGGGTTGCTGACAGGGTAATCGGCTATTGAAAGCCAATACCGAAGGGGAGAGGGGGTAAAACGTCATAATCTATCATTTCCAGGGACAAAATATACCCCCAGAAATGGGGGATTATCTGAACATTTACGACGACGGCGATGATCACTGACGTTCCAAAATCATGCCATCAGATCCGGTCCCCGAAGTTCGCTTCGGACTCACCGGCCGGCAAAAGGCCAAAACGCCGGAGCATGCCGCGCATCGTCATCCCTTGCGCAAGAATGGAGAAAACCACAATTCCGTAGGTGCACCCGATCAGGGTGTCCCTCACCGGAAGGTGCGGCAAAGACAGCGCCATCGCCAGGGAAAGACCGCCGCGCAGCCCGCCCCAGGTCAGGATCGGAACCAGACCCCGGGGATGAGAGCTCTTCAACCGGAACAAAAAGACCGGCAACGCCACCGAAACGAACCGGGCGCCCAACGCGATCGGAATCATTACTGCCGCCGCTATCGCGGTCGGCAGGGTCAGCCGGGTCGAAAGGACCTCAAGTCCAATCAATAGAAAGAGCACAGCGTTGAGAATGTCGTCCATCATGCCCCAAAACGCGTCAACATGTTCGATCGTTCGCCGGCTCATCGCGAACTGCCGGCCGTAATGGCCAATGAGGAGGCCGGCGACCACCACGGCGATCGGTCCGGAGACGCCCAGCGGAAAGGAGACCGTGTACACCACCATCGCGAGGGCGAGGGTGATAAGCAACTCGAGTTCATGGTAGTCGATGCTCTTGAGCGCACGATAGGCGGCATAGCCCGCCGTCAGCCCGAGCAGGACGCCTCCCCCGGCTTCGCGCAGAAGCATCCATGCCACTCCTGCCAGATGAAATTGCTCTTGGGACAACTGCGGCCCGCCGCTCAATCCAGCAATTGATGCCAGCGCGAGAAACGCGACCACGCCGACGCCGTCGTTGAAAAGCGATTCGCCGGCAATCGTCGCCTCGAGGTCCTTCGGCGCCCCCAACCGTTTCAACATGCCGATGACGGCGACCGGATCGGTCGGGGAGATGATTGCGCCAAAAGCGAAGCAGACTGTCAGCGGGATGCCCAATCCCAAAACATGAAATACCGCCCACCCCGCCGCCCCAATTGCCGCGGTTGAAATTGCCACGCCGACGGTCGCAAGAGCGGCGATGGTCCAGCGGTTGGCGAGCAGCTCCTGGACGCCGACGTGCAGCGCGCCCGCGAAAAGCAGCAGGCCCAGCATGCCCCGCATGAGCAGCGCGTTGAAATCGATGCCGGCGGAAAACACCGCGAGCCGCCCGCCCAGGCGCCAGCCCGGCGCGAGCCATTCAATGATAAGCAGAAGCAGGGCGCCGACCAGCGTCAACCCCAGTACGCCGATCGTGGCCGGCAGCCGCAGGAATCGATGGTTCACATAGCCCAGCAGCGCGGCCGAACCAACCAGGACCGAGGCGGTATCAAGGGCGGTCATCGAAGCGATGCGGCCATGCAAAAGCCGGATATCGGCGCGGTCAAGATGGACCGCCGGATGTTGAATTCAGAAAAAAGCCTTAACCGCTCGACGCCTTCGCCCTTTTGGTGTCTTTGCGCTTAGTCCTGATAATCGAATCAAAAGGTGTGGATGAAAAGGCCTGAGCGCAGTTTCGGTTCAAACCACGTGCTCTTCGGCGGCATGATTTCGCCGGCGTCGGCGATATCCATGAGCTGCGCCACCGTGACCGGATACATCGAAAAGGCCGCGCCGCCGCCGGCATCCACGCGCTTCACCAACTCGTCGGTACCGCGGATGCCGCCGACAAAATCGATGCGCTTGCTCGTGCGCGGATCATCGACGCCGAGCAGTGGCGCGAGCAGCCTGTCCTGCAGCACACTGACGTCGAGGCGCCCCACCGGTCCGGCCTTCGCCTCGACCGGACAGCGCAGACCGTACCATTTTCCGCCGAGGTAAAGGCTGACGCGGCCGGGCGCTGCGGGCGAAGGCGGCGCATTTTCCTCGAGCCCGAAATCTTTTTTCACGCGGGCGAGAAAATCCGCCGGCGTCAGGCCGTGGAGGTCGGAGACGATGCGGTTGTACGGCAGGATCTTCAGCTCGCTCGCCGGAAAAAGGACGCAAAGGAACCAATTGTAGTCCTCGGCGCCAGTGTGGCTCGGGTTGCGTTCGCGGCGCAGGCGGGCGACGCGTGCCGCGCTGGCGGCGCGGTGGTGGCCGTCGGCGATGTAGGTCACGGGCACGCGGCCGAAGGCCCGGATCCAATCTTCGCCGCCCGGAACCCGCCAGACCGTGTGGCGGATGCCATCGGGCGCGGTGAAATCGTGGAGCGGCGGCTCCTTGGTCTTGGCCTCGACCAGCGCCGTAACCGACGCCTCGTCGCGATAGGTGAGAAAGACCGGGCCGGTGTTGGCGCCGAGCGTGTCGATCAGGCGCGTACGGTCGTCTTCCTTGTCCTTGCGCGTCTTCTCGTGTTTTTTGATCAGCTCCGCGTCGTAATCCTCCACATGGCAGACCGCGACCAAGCCGCGCTGGCGGTGCGCCCCCATCTGCTGCTGATAAACGTACAGAGACGGGCCGGTTTCGCGCACGAGCACGCCGCTGCGCTGCAGAGCGACAAAATTTTCCCGCGCCCTGGAGTAGACCGCATCGCTGTGCGGATCGGTGCCGGCCGGCAGGTCGATTTCGGCGCGGTCGACATGGAGCAGACTGCGCGGTTTGCCGGCGGCGAGGGCGGCCGCCTCGGCGGCATTGACGACGTCGTAGGGCACGCACGCCACTTCAGGCGCGAGTGCCGGCTGCGGAACAAGTCCTGAAAAAGCGCGGATTCGCATGAACGTTGTCATGCAGGCGGTGGCGGCGCGCCGCGTCAAGCGCGGCCCGGTGCAGCCATAAAAAAGCCCTCCGTGGAGCGGAGGGCTGGGAAAATGGACTTGGCCTGGCGCGCGCGCTTATTTCGCGGTCTTGGTGCTGCGCTTGAACTTCGAGGTGAATTTCTCGACGCGGCCGGCGGTGTCGACGAGACGCTTCTCGCCGGTGTAGGCGGGATGCGAATCCATCGTCACGTCCCGCAGCACGATGAAGTACTCGACGCCGTCGATCTTTTCTTTGCGCGCCGACTTCATCGTCGAACGGGTGAGGAAACGCTTGCCCGTGGCGACGTCGAGGAAGCAGACGTTGTTGAGCTGGGGATGGCCTTCGGCTTTCATGGCAAAAAAGGTGGTGAAATCAGCCCTGGCGCGCCTTATAGCGCGGGTCGGTCTTGTTGATGACGTAGATCTTGCCGCGGCGGCGCACGACCTGGCAGTCCGGGTGGCGCTTCTTGGCGGATTTGATGGAGGAAACGACTTTCATAAAGGTGTCCAAAGCATAGGCGCGCCCTGCCCCTGTCAACCGGAAATATGGCGGGGGTACTGGCCTATTTTGCCGCTTATCTCCCTTCCCCCGTTGCCAAGCCCAGTTACCAACTAGGGTTTGCGGTATGACCAAGTCGGAACGACTACAATTCATGCGGCAGAAGTACCGGCAAAAATATCCCTTTCCGCGTGTGGCGCCCAAGACCCAACGCCCGAAAGCCGTCTGGTATTACGACAACTGGGGCATACCAACCCACCCTCGCGAGATACAGAAAACGGACTGGCTATTTGCGGCCGACCCCGAGCCCAAGGTGGCGGTAAGGCCAAAGAGGACGGCACAAAAATCACCCTTAACCAAAATCGCCGAACGGTACCCGTGGAAGGTGAACTATGGGCCGTTCAGGATAAGTCGAAAATACGTCGCTATTTCGGGAATTGACCCTTGGAAAGAGGCTCACGATGATACTTGAGTGGACCAGCGTGAGTTTGAAGCCATCATGAATGACGCAACCAAGCGCATTGATGGAACCATAGATTGGGGCGATGACGAAGATCACTCCCCGGCTCTTGAGTTCAAAGCCAAGGTGGAGTCTGATGCCGGGTGGCCGATTCTTGTAAAAGGAAGCTATAATCCTAAAATTGGCGCGCTCAGTTATACGATCATCCATCGTGGAGCGGGCAGAATTTGTGCCCTTGATTTGGGGAAAGACCATCATAACCCCACTTGTCAAAACGTGGGAGAAAAGCATAGGCACAACTGGACTAATGAATTTCGTGATAAGGTTGCTGACGCGGCCCTCCATATTACCGCATCGGCCTCAGACCCAATCGAGGTTTGGAAACAATTTTGCGCTGATTGCAAAATCATGCACAATGGCATGATGCATCCACCAACGCGACCTGCCGAGCAGCGAGATTTTTTTGAATGAGTATTTGCCAAAGAATCACGAGCGAACTTGGAGGGCTTTTCCAGTGTGAAAATGTCAATGGATATACGCGCATTCGCACGCCATTCCTCTATCCTGATGGGGATATAATTGATCTTTTTTACAGCGAAGAAGGCGGTCAGCCGACACTTTCAGATATGGGCGAAACGCTTAGATGGCT
Organism: Opitutaceae bacterium; assembly: GCA_035650695.1. Taxonomy (GTDB): domain Bacteria; phylum Verrucomicrobiota; class Verrucomicrobiia; order Opitutales; family Opitutaceae; genus DASRHD01. The sequence goes on along the minus strand of DASRHD010000401.1, from coordinate 3,370 downwards.
GCGTGCTCAAACTATATCCCAAAAAAAATCACCAAAGCAAAATAAATTAATAGAAGACGTATGTATTAATCACGGCATGGAGCTTTACAAAGGCATGCTTATAACTCGATTTAAAATGGGCGAAACTGCTGCTGCTGCGGTTATGCGAGCGGCACAGGGCGCACTGCGAGTGGCTGATGTATGGTTTACTATTAGAACACGTTCTGTTGAAACAATCACAGATGAAGTAGCCGATTTTTTAAAGGGAAAAGATATTTCATTTGATCAGTCTGTTCAAATTTCGGGACGGTCTTCCAAGACTTGGCGTATTGATTTTCAAACGCGAACGCCGCGGCGAAGTACGTTTATATATGTATTAAGCACTGGAAGCCGAGCGGCTGCGACCAGTATCGTAGAGCACACTGTTACTGCTTGGCATGATCTAAGCGCTATTAAAGCAACGTCCCAAGGCTTAGAATTTATATCCTTATTTGATGATACATTAGATATTTGGTCTGACCGCGATTTCAGGCTTGTTGATGAACTTTCATACGTTGGACGCTGGAGCCGCCCCGACGAATTTGCGCAATTGTTAACCGGCTAGCCATAATTAAGCAGCTTTCTGCCCCGGATTTTCAAGTAGGCCCACTATCTCTTCCAATTCCCAAATGTGATCCGAAATGCCTGCAGCCATTGCGGGGGTGCAGCGCAAAGTTTGATGCCACCGGGCGAAATTGTAGTACATGAAGTGAACGGCGACGTTGTAGGCGTGGTTCTCCAGCTTTTTTGAGTGCCTATTGGTCATGCGCATGAAGCGGCCCATATGCATCCGCATCGTGAGATTGTTCCGTTCGTTGAAACTCGTCGAAATGTGCGCTTGGCTGGGCTTGCCCTTGATGACGCGGTATTGAACGTCATTGCAGCGAGAAGGGCTGTAGCGGGCACCTATGCGCTCCTCATCGAACTTATTCCCATAGGATTTCACTATCTGGCCGTAATCCACAGCGCTGCCAAAGGCATTATCCACGGCATAAAAATAGCCGGGGAAGCCATCAGTGGAGAGCTGAATGCGATTGGACAGGCGTGAGGCCAGATTCTCCATGAACATTACGGCATCGGCCGCTTCGCGCAGACCTACGTGCCAGCATATCGCCAGTTTTGTGTCTGCATCCAGCGCAGTCCATGTCCAGCAATTGCCCCACCCCTTTTCTTTGTGCCCCGGCTTTAATCTACGCTCGTGGCATCCGATCAATGCGACCAACTCATCGCACTGAACCCGTTTAGAGGTGAGGTTCCGCAATACCCTATCCTGATAGTCGTAGCATACCTTCCCCAAATCAACCATGAGCCTCGTAATAGTGGTTCGGTTTGTCCCCGTTATGCGCGATATGCCCCGGATCGAATTCCCTTCGACCAGATTCGCGAGCACGCGACATTGTTTTTCGAGGCTGAGCCGATTCATCTGAACCAAAAGGCACAGATGATGTCCGATAGGTCAACAAAAAATCGTTAAAAAATAGCCTATATAGTTCAATAAAATAAAATATATAATAATTAATTTTATCATATTTAAAACTAAACAATAAAATTTGGTTTCCTTAGAGGAGGCCTTCTAGGACTCCCTATTAGCTAGTATAGCTCACAGAGCATCAGCGGATGGGTCTTATTAATGGCTATTTCGTTGATATTATGCCGATTAGCCATCTGGGCTTGCCGTCGGGCCAGCAATTACGGCAAAAGTCAGGCGGAAGCGTAATAATGCCCAAACGGACCAGTCTTAAACCAGCGTCACCGCCCAAAAAGGCAGGGCGGCAGTGGCTGTTTCAGCTCCTAACGGTATGGATGCTCGTAGGGGCAGCGACCTTTGCTGTCACATGGAGATGGCATTCGGCGAACCCGTCTTTATCCTCATCATCTAAAGCGTCTCCGCTGACTGCGCCCAAGGCATTTAAAACTCCGACGACGCTAGACGAACTGGAGAATATGACACCGGCGCAGCTCGATCACTGTGACATCGCCCTCATGAACCTGCTTTGCGCACAGGGTCTGCCCGGAGCCGAAAAGATCAATATCCCCGAAATGCTCGCCACGCTCGACCAGTGGGCGGCGCATGTGAAAGCCGAAACCGACCGCAACATGCATCGGTTCTACAACAATCCAAAGAATTTCAACAGCTCCGAGGCGTACTTTCGGATGCTCTTTTTTGTGACGATCATTCAGGAAGATTGCGGCGTTCACTACAATCCCGCCCTCACGGACCCGGCCGTGCCAGTCAATGTGTTTTTCGCTGATTCCCGAAATGTATTCATCCACGGCCTCATTGGCCCCGAGCGTACAGGCACCTGTTCCTCAATGCCGGTGCTCTATGTCGCGGTGGCTCGCCGTATGGGTTATCCGCTCTACCTAGCCACGGCTAAGGAGCATTTACTGACCCAGTGGGATAACGGCAAGGAGCGTTTCAACGTGGAGAGCACGAGCTGGGGCTTCGCAGATCACAACGACGATTTTTACCGGAAATGGCCCGAACCGATCAGCGACGAGGAAATGAAGCAGAAGCGCTATTTACGACCGCTCACGGGCGCCGAAGAGTTGTCGATCTTTCTGCAGAATCGCGGCGGTATGCTGGCCGAACTCTATCACGACTACAAAGGTGCTCTGGCGTGTTTTGAAAAAGCACATGAGCTAACGCCAACGTGGCCCGACGTAGCCCTCACGACGAAACAATTGGAACTCCTCGTGGCTGATCCTTCGGCGCTTTCTACGGACCCGGACGAGATTACCCGCAAAAACGACGAATATCGGCGCACCCATGGTCACTACACCCCTCCGTTGCCGGCGTCAGTAGTGGCCTCCGATCCCGTGTTGGGGCTTCCGGACCACCCCACGCGGGAACAAATCGAGCAAGTGAACGCATCTTACGAGCAGAAGGAGATGTATCTGCCGCAACTTCCTAATCCATCTCCTAAATTGCCCGCAGTTCTCCCTGACTTGCCTCCCGAGATACGCGACGATTTACCACCAGAGGTACGCAAGATGTTGGACGCACCCAATGCTGTGGTTTCGCAACAAATGGCGGACTATGCCACACCGCCCTTGCAAAACGGAAGCGGCACCTCTACACCTCCTCCGAACCTCGCCGACCCGAAACAGTCCGCCGTCGACCACTGGCCCAATCCTCCTCCCGGCTTGCACCTCCCATGGCTGAATCCACGTCCGATCCGATGAAAAACTCTTTCCGGTTTCTTTGTCTCTGCATCACGTTGATGACGGCCAATTCGGCTCATGCGTTTTATGATGCTGTGCTGGGCCGCTTTGCCACTCGCGATCCCATCGGCGAATATGGCGGCGTCAATCTTTATGCATATGTAGGAAATAATCCGGTTAATCATAC
>DASRHD010000400.1:0-7039 GCA_035650695.1 Opitutaceae bacterium | reverse complement strand
CGCTGGCCGCGCCCGTGCTGGCGCTGGCGATGGGCGGCCACGCCTTTGCCTCGCTGCTTTCGCCGCGCGCCTCCCAGTGGGCGCAGTTCGCGCTCAGCACCCCGGTCGTGTGGTGGGCCGGCTGGCCGTTCTTTGTCCGGGGCTGGCGCTCGCTCCGCACCCTCCACCTGAACATGTTCACCCTCATCGCGCTCGGCGTCGCCACCGCTTACGGCGACAGCGTGGTGGCGCTGCTCGCGCCGGAGCTTTTTCCGCCCGCCATGCGGATGCCGGGCGGGGTGGTCGAGGTGTATTTCGAGGCCGCCGCCGTCATCACCGTGCTGGTCCTTGCCGGCCAGGTGCTGGAATTGCGCGCCCGCAGCCGGACCGGCGCCGCCATCCGCGCCCTGCTCGGCCTCGCGCCCAAAACCGCCCGGGTGCTGCGCGGCGGGCGGGAGGAGGAAATTCCCCTCGAGCAGGTGCAGCCCGGCGAACGCCTGCGGGTGCGTCCGGGAGAGCGCGTGCCGGTGGACGGCGTCGTCGAGGAGGGTGCGAGCAGCGTTGACGAATCGATGCTCACCGGCGAGTCCATGCCGGTGGAAAAATCCGCCGGGAGCAAGGTCTCCGGCGGCACGGTGAACGGCACCGGCTCCCTTCTCATGCGGGCCGAGCGCGTCGGCCGCGACACGCTGCTGGCGCAAATCGTCCAGATGGTCGCCGAGGCCCAGCGCAGCCGCGCGCCGATTCAACATCTGGCCGACCGGGTCTCGGCGGTTTTCGTCCCCGCGGTGGTCGGCGCCGCCGTCCTTGCCTTTCTTATCTGGCTGGCCTGGGGACCCGAGCCCCGCCTGGCCTACGCCCTGGCCAACGCCGTCGCCGTGCTCATCATCGCCTGCCCCTGCGCCTCGGGCTGGCCACGCCGATGTCGGTCATGGTCGGCGTCGGCCGCGGCGCCCAGGCCGGGGTCCTGATCAAGAATGCCGAGGCCCTCCAGCGTATTGAAAAAGTGAATACTCTAGTGGTGGACAAGACCGGCACCCTGACGGAGGGCCGGCCCCGCCTCACTGCCGTCCGGCCCGGGCGCGGCTTCGCCGGGGAGGAACTGCTCACCCTCGCCGCCGCGCTCGAGCAGGCGAGCGAACATCCGCTGGCCGCCGCCGTCGTGCAGGGGGCGCGGGAGCGCGGGCTGGCCCCGGCCGGGGTGGAAGCGTTCCAGTCCTTCACCGGTGGCGGTGTGAGCGGCCGGGTTAACGGCCGTCGTGTCCTCGCCGGTCAGGCGGCGTTCCTCCAGAGCCAGGGCATCAGCCTCGACCCCGAGGCGGCCGCGCCGCTCCAGGCCGAAGGCCAGACCGCGGTCTTCCTCGCCGTCGACGGCCGTTTCGCCGGACTTTTCGGCATTTCCGATCCGCTCAAGCCCGGCAGCGCCGGCGCCATCGCCGAACTGCGCCGGCTCGGCCTCCACGTAGTGATGCTGACCGGCGACCACGAGCGCACCGCGCGCGCCGTGGCGCAGAAGCTCGGCATCGACGAGGTGGAGGCGGGGGTGAAGCCGGCCGAGAAGCACGCCCGCGTGCAGGCCCTGCGCGCCGCCGGCCGCATCGTGGCGATGGCGGGCGACGGCATCAATGACGCCCCGGCGCTGGCGGCGGCCGATGTCGGCATCGCCATGGGCACCGGCACGGACGTGGCGATGCAGAGCGCCGGCGTCACTCTCCTCAAAGGCGACCTCACCGGCATCGTTCGCGCGCTGCACCTCAGCCGCGCCGTCATGACCAACATCCGGCAGAATCTGTTTCTCTCCTTTGTCTACAACGTCCTCGGCGTGCCCCTCGCCGGTGGCGCTCTCTATCCGCTGGCGGGATGGCTGCTCAGCCCGATGATCGCCAGCGCCGCCATGAGCCTGAGCTCGGTCAGCGTCATCACCAACGCGCTCCGCTTGCGCCGGGTGCGGTTGTGATGCGGTCCGCCGGATGCCGGCTGCCGAGGCCGGAAATCTCAAGGGATTTTCTCGGGAGGCGGGTATCACTGCTGAACCGTTAGTTCTTCCTCTCCCATGAAAACACTCCCGATCTTCCTTCTCGCCGGCCTGGCCACGGGCTTGGCTCAAGTCTCTCTCGCCGGCCCCGGCATCCAATATTGGCGGGGTCAGTCCGTTTCCGCCGCCAGCCCCGGCAACACCGGTTGCGAGCGCATGTGGGTGCCCAATACCGGGCCCACCGCCAATAAATTTCCCGTCACTTCCGTGACCTGCACTCCGGAAATGCGAAAAAACGATCCCCTCTGCCAGAAAGCCTGCAACCTCAAGTCCGATGCCTCCGCCGCCCGGACCGGCGCCAGCTGCACCCACATGCTCGTGCGCAACACCGGTCCGTCCGCCAGCCGCATTCCTTTTGTTTCAGTTGCCTGCACGCCGACGATGGCCGCGAACGACCCCGCCTGCCAAAGTCATTGCCGCCTGTGACCGTCAATCGCGGTGGACTCGGATGTTCCCGCGGTTAAGCTTCTCTTCACCAACCCCGCCCGGCTCTGCGCCGCCGGGCGGGCCCAATTCAAACTCCATGCAAACAGACGAAAAATTGCAGCAAACGCTTAGGGTCTGGCAGCCCTCCCCCTCGGCGGCGCCCGATTTTAACCATGCGGTCTGGCGCCGCGTCGCGGCGGAAGAGGATCGCGGACTGAGCGGAGTGCTGGCCCGCCTCGGCGACTGGCTTGTGGTGCAGCTGCCCCGGCCGGCCTACGCCTCGGCCCTCCTCCTCGCCACCGCCCTGCTCGGCACGGCCGTCGCCCGCCTCGAAGCCAGCCACGCCCGCGAACACTACCGCGAGCAATCTGCCCGCCGGTATCTGGATTCGATCGACCCGATTTCGATGATGGAAAGCACACCGCGCTCGACGAGATGAAAAAACTTTTCATCGTCCTGGGATTGGCGGTGGCGGTCGGGCTGGTCTCTTATTTTTGCTGCTATCGCCATGCCATGGCCTCGGTCGTGGCGGTCACCCCCGACGGCACCGACGCCGAGCTGGCCTGGCTGAAGCATGAATTTGCCCTCACCCCGGCCCAGTACGAAAAAATCCTCGCCCTCCATCGCGCTTATCAGCCGGTCTGCGCCGGCCATTGCGCCCGTTACATGGCGGCCCGGCAACGTCTGGAAACGCTGCTCAAGGAGCAACAAGGCTGGTCGCCGGACGAGGGCGCCGCCCTCGACGAGATCGCCCGCGTCCGCAGCGAGTGCCACCAGGCCATGCTGCGTTACGCCTATACCGTGGCGGCCTGCATGTCGCCGGAGGAGGGACGCCGCTATCTTCAGATGATCGACACCCGCCTGCTGTCCGGCGAGCCCGCCGACATGATGGCGAATCCCCATTGAGGCCAACCCATGCCGGACGCCGAGCCCGATGATGGAACCCTGATGCTGCGCTTGCAGGGCGGGGACGACCGCGCCCTCGATCTGCTGATGAACCGTTGGCAGATTCCGCTGCGGCGCTTTCTTTACCGCTGGCTGCAAAACGAGGCCGATGCCCTGGATTTGGCCCAGGAATGTTTTGTCCGCGTCTATCGCCACCGGGCCCGGTTCCGGAGCGGGGCGAAATTTTCCACCTGGCTTTTCTCCATCGGGCTCAATCTTTGCCGGAATCACGCGCGGCATGGCCGGGTCCGCGCCGCCATTCCGCTCGACGACGTTCCCGAGACCGCCGGCGATGCCCGCTCTCCCGATACCGACCTTCTGCGCGGGGAAAAAATCGCGGCCGTCCGCCGGGCCGTCGCCGGCCTGCCCGAGCCGTTGAAAAATGCCACCCTCCTCTGCGAGTACGAGGATCTCTCCCTGGCGGACGCCGCCGCGGCCGCCGGCTGCTCACCCAAGGCCATCGAAACGCGCCTTTACCGGGCCCGGGCCCTCCTCCGCCAGGCGCTCGGTACTTATCTGAAAATGTAAGGGTTTTTCTCCGGTCAGGGGTAGTAGCTTCTGTCGTGCCTTGCTTCGATGAAAAAAAACTCTCTCCGCCTCACACTATTTGCCTCCCTTTTGAATGTTTTACCCCTTTCGGCGGCGGAGCCTGCGCCGGCCGGATCTGCGGTCATCACTCCTGAATTCGTGGACCAGCTGGCGGCCGAGGCGCAGGACCGCAATCCCGCCGTCGCCGCCGCCGCCGCGCGAGCCGATGCCGCCTCCGCCTCGGTCGATGCCGTTCGGACCTGGGAGGATCCCATGATGAAGCTGGGCCTCGACGAATCGACCCCGCGCGGAATGCCCGCATCCCAGACCGGAAACATTGTTTACGGCGTGGAGCAAAAACTGCCGGTGTTCGGCCAGCCCGGCCTGACCCGGCGCGTCGCCGAGGCCGACGCGGCCAAGGAGCAGGCCAACGTCGCCTATGAAAGCCAGGCGCTCCGCCGCGACCTGACCACGGCGCTGGCCGCGCTTGCCCTCGCCGACCGTTCCGTGGAACTGGCGCAGGAGGACCTCGGCTGGATCCAGACCCTGCTCGACGCCGTCGACCATCGCTACAAGGTCGGCCAGTCCAGCCAGGTCGAATGGCTCAAAGTCCAGACCGAACAGGCCAAGGCGCTCGATCACCTCAAGTCGCTTGAAGTGGAGAGCCATCATTGGGAGGCGGAGCTCAACCGCCTCCTCAATCGCGACCTGGCCGTAGCCTGGCCGCGGGTCAAGCTGCCCGCCATCCAGCCCGCCGTGCCCTACACCGATGAGCTGATCAACGCCGCCATGCGCTCCGAGCCGAAGCTGAAGGTCATGCAGCAGGAAATCGTCGCGGCCCAGGCGGCCGTCCGCCTCACCCGCCGCCAGCGCCTGCCCGAGGTGGGGATCGGCCTGGAGGCGCGACAATACAGCGGCGACGGCGGAATTCGCGACGGCGCCCTGATGCTGAATTTTTCCGTGCCATGGCTCAACGGCAGCCGTTACGACAGCGATATCCGGCGCAGTGAGGCGCTGGTCCGGGTGAGCGAGCGCGAGGCCGACGATTACACCCTCACCATCCGCCGCGAACTTCACCGTCTCACCAGCGATCTTGACGACGCCCGCCGGCAGGCCCTGCTCTACCGCGATAAAATTATTCCTCTTACCGAACAAACGCTGAACAGCGCCCGCGCCGCCTGGGAAAACAATCTCGGTCTTTTCCAGGACGTGCTCGATACCCACCGCATGCTGCTCGATAACCAGCTGACCCTGGCGCAGGCCACCGCCACCCAGTTGAACCTGTTGGCCGAACTGACTCTGATGACCGGCGTGAAGGATCCCACCGCCTTTGCCGCGCCGGCAAATTCCGCCCCCCTACCATGAAAATTTTGCCCCTGCTTTCCCTGCGCTTCCTCTGGGCCGGCCTTTTCGGCCTCGCGCTCATGGCCGGCTGCTCTCCCGCCTCTTCCTCCGGCCCGGACGGCGACGATGTCGATCATTATACCTGCACCATGCACCCATCGGTCCGGTCGCACGATCCGCACGGCAAGTGCCCGATCTGCGGCATGGACCTGGTGCCGGTGTACAAGAAAAATGCCGCGGCCTCACCGACGCCGTCGGCCGCCGGGCCGAAAAAAATCAAGCTCTACAAGTCCACCATGATGCCGGGTGAGACCAGCCCGACCCCGGCCAAGGACAGTATGGGCATGGACATGGTCCCGGTTTATGCAGACCAGCCGGCCGCGGGCGAAAATCAGCCGACCGAATTCACCGTTCCCCTCGACCGTCAGCAGCTCATCGGCGTCACTTATGCCACCGTCGTCCGCCAGACGCTCGAACCGAGCATTCGCGTCGCCGGCCTGGTCGAGGCGCAAAAGCAGCTGCAATGGACCCGCGTGGCCCACACCGACGGCTATGTTCACGCGCTCAAAGTCTTCGCCGCCGGCGACACGGTGGAAAAGGGCCAGCCGATCATGGACATCTACAGCCCGGATTTCGTCGCGACAGAAAAAGAATTCATCGATCTTTTGAATACGCAGGACAAGGCGGTCAAAAACGGCGGCGGTTCCACCCCGGACCGGACCGGCCAGCTCATCGCCTCGATCAAGGACCGCCTGCGGCAGTGGGAAATTTCCGATGCGCAGATCACGGAAATTGAGGACTCCCGGCAGCCCCAGGAATATTTCACCGTCGTGGCGCCCGCCGCCTCCATTGTCGAGACCCTCCCCGTCACCCAGGGGCAGCGGGTGGCGGCCGGCGATTCCCTCGCCACCTTCCTCGACCTCTCGTCGGTCTGGGTCTGGGCCCAACTCTACCAGGACGATCTCGCACGCATGGATCACGAGCCCATGGTCAAAATCACCAGCGATTCGCTGCCGGGCGCCGAACTCACCGGCAAGGTCGCCATTTTCGACCATCATCTCGATCCCATGACCCGCACCGCGCGGCTCGGCATCGAGTTGGACAATCCCAACCTCGAGCTTCATCCCGGGATGTATGTTGACGTGGATTTTCCCCTCCGGCCGCAGACCGGCCTCACCGTGCCGGCCACGGCCGTGCTTCCGACCGGCAAGCACAACGTCGTTTTTGTCGACAAGGGCGGCGGAAAGCTCGAACCCCGCTTCGTCGAGCTCGCCGGCCAGTTTGGCGACGTCGACGTCGTCACCCGCGGCCTGACCGAGGGAGAGAGGGTGGTCAACAGCGCCAATTTCCTCATCGACGCCGAATCCAAGGTCCAGGGAGCCTTGCAATCCTGGTAACCCCGCCATGTCCGCGCCTCTTCCCGCTCGCGAGCCCGCCACGGGCCCGGCCAACGGCCTCACCTTGATCGAACGGCTGATCGAGGCCAGCGCCCGCAACCGCTTCCTCGTCATCATGCTCATCTTGCTCGCGCTGGCCGTCGGCATTTTTTGGGCCATTCCGCGCACCCCCCTCGACGCCATTCCCGATCTCAGCGACGTGCAGGTGATCGTCTCGGCCGATTGGGAGGGCCGCTCGCCCGACCTGGTCGAGGACCAGATCACTTATCCCATCTCCACGCGCTTCATCGCCGCGCCGAAGGTGAAATTCGTCCGCGGTGAATCGATGTTCGGAAAATCATTCGTCTATGTCATCTTCCAGGACGGCACCGATATCTACTGGGCG
>DASRHD010000399.1:0-3783 GCA_035650695.1 Opitutaceae bacterium | reverse complement strand
TGAGCACCGGGGCGAAGATATCGCCGGATTTTTTTAAACGCTTCAGCGCCTCCGCCGGCGAATAAAACAGTGCATCACGATCCTTCCGTTTGGCCGCGCGATCCAGCTCGGTCCAGGTCACTGGCATGGAGACAAACGGTTCGGCATGTTTTCCGCGCATCGAATAAACACAGACCGTCGTTTTAGCCTCGGAATTCTGGGACCAGTCGATGAAGACGCGGCGCTGGCGCACTTTTTTTGGCATTTCGCTGACGATCAGTTTCGGGTGTTCTCCGGCCAGCCTTTCGGCTAGTGCCTTGGCGAAGGGGCTGGTCGCGTCGTAGGTTACCGGCGTGTTCAGCGGCACGAATAGCTGGAGCCCCTTCGAGCCGGAAACCTTCGGATAGGAATCGAGCCCCAGTTTCGCCAGCACTTCCCGGAGAAGATGTGCCACCTCAATGCAGGTGAGAATATCCGCGCCTTCGCCGGGATCGAGATCGAAGGCCACCGCCGTCGGCGTCTGCAGCCGGGGCGCCTTGTGCAGGAAGGGATGAAACTCAATCGCGCCGAGATTCGCGCACCACGCCAGCGTCTCGGCATTGTTGACGAGGATATAGTTGATCACCCCGTCGTGGTGGTGGCGGGGAACGGCGCAGGTCTGGATCCACCCTGGTGCGTAAGCGGGGGCGTTTTTCTCATAAAATTTTTCGCCGTTCACGCCGTCGGGAAAACGGATCAGCGTGACCGGGCGTTGCCGCAAATGCGGCAGCAGGTACGGCGCAACTTCCACATAGTAGCGCAGCATGTCTCCCTTGGTATAGCCGTTGGGAAAGTAAACTTTTTCCACATGGGAAAAGGTGACTGGCCGGGAGGCAGACATGGGCTACCTGACCGCAAATTAAGGCCGGCGTTTCTCGCCATCAGGCTCCCTGAAGAAAGGAGCGGAGACCGCCCCACGACGCTCCGGGAAGCGACCGGTCCTCACTTCGGGAGAGGCGCCCGATGGCCAAATGACGGCAGCAGGCTTAATATAGTGTGGCAATGTGCGGCTTTTTCTGGCGGCGCCGCGATCCAAGACCCCGCCTCGGAGCACGTCGGTCAAACGGCCGTGATGTCGTCCGGGAGCGAAAACCTTAATCCCAAACCCTTATGATGATGTGTAAACTCACTCACGCGGCCACGCTCTGCCTCGCCGCCTCCTTCCTCCTTTCCGCTCACGCGCAAAGCGCCGCGCCGGCGACGCCGCCCAGCCAGAATGCACCGCCGCAGAACAGCAGCGACAACAGCGGCAGCACCGGCCACAGCGGTGTCGGCTCGCTCTTCGACAGCGATGCCCGCTTCATCAAGAAAGCAGCGCAATCCAGCATGAAGGAGGTGGAGGTTTCGCAGGCGGTGCTGCCGAAGTTGAGCAATCCCGATGTGCGCAACTTCGCCCAAATGATGGTCACCGACCACACTCAGGCGAACACCGACCTGCAAACGCTGGCCCAAACCAAGCAGGTCTCCCTGCCGGAAACCAAGGAACGGTGGACAAAAAAATGGTCGGAGAAAACGTCCGACGTGGATAAGGACTATATCAAGGAAATGGTCTCCGATCACAAGGAGGCGGTGAAACTGTTCGAGAAAGCGACCAAGTCCAATGATCCGGAGATCGCGGGTTTCGCCCAGAAGACCCTGCCGACGCTGCAGCACCACCTGGAAATGGCCCAAAGCCTCAAGTCCGCACTTTCCGGTAGCAGCGGAACGACCAGCAATGAAACGGGAGCGGGAAACACCAGCCCGACCACCGGCGCCGCATACGGCGGCCATTAGATGGACTGAATTCTTCGCGTATTTTTCCCGCGGGACCGCTCAGGTTGGCCAAGGCGACGCCGCCGGGCCGAAACGCGTCCCGGCGGGAAAGCGAAGGCCGAAGTTTTCGGCGAGGATGGCGAGCAACTCATCGGGACCGGAAATCAGGTGAGTTTCGCTCCGACCCGCGCGGTCGCGGCGGGTGAATTCGCGATTGAGGATCGAGACGCGTCCTTCGGGGGTGGCCCGCGCCACCATAAGACGGGATTTAAAGTGCGACCGGGGATGAGTGCTAGTGAACCAATTGGCCAGCTCGCAATCGATCGGCGCCATTTCTTCCAAGGTGAATTCGCAGACATCGTGCCATTCGCCGCCAAACTGGACTTGGTGAAAAAGACGTCCCCCCTCGCGCAGGATGCGGCGCGGCTCATGAGGCGTGGGCAGTTCCCGGCCGGAATCGTCAAGCGGGATCGCCGAGGTAAGTGAAAGTCCGCCGACGCCCACATCCGTCAGCCAAGAGGCTCTCTCGAGTTCGATACGCAGAAAAAGATGCGTGCGCGGCGGGATGAAGTCGCGGGGACGCTGGTAGCGCACTCGGGCGCTGATCGGTGTGACCCGGAATCCGATCGCCGCGAGCACGTGATAAAAAAATCCGTTCTGTTCAAAACAATAGCCGCCGCGTCCTTGATGAACCAACTTTCGTTCCACTGCGGCCGGATCGAGGTTAATGCCGCGGCCGAGCAGGACGTCGAGATTTTCGAACGGAATGGAGGTTGTATGCGCCGCGGTCAGCGCATGGAGCACGGCGAGAGTGGGCTGACGTGGCCCGGTGTAGCCGATCCGGGCAAAATAGGCGTCAAGCTGGGGAATAAAATCAGGCATGGAGGCGAGAAAATGCCGGCCGAGAGGCGCGGCGCGGTGCGTTCAGGCCGCAAAGAAACGGCTTCGCCGCATCCTGGCAAGGGGCGAAGCATGACGGCCTAGCGCGGAGGATTCTGCGCGGCCGCCAGCGCCTGGCGGGCGAGGCGCAGATTTTCACGCGCCTGCGAAGAATCGGGGCTGAGTTTAAGCGCCGCTTCGAAATGGCGGATCGCTTCCGGCAGACGGCCGGGAAGACCGGCGAGAATGATGCCGAGGTTGGTATGAGCCGCGCCGAAATTCGGATCGAGCCGCACGACCGTTTCGTATTCGGCGATGGCCTCCGGCTGCCGTTCGGGAGCCTTCGCCAGGGCGTTGGCCAGATTATAATGAATGGCGGGGTTGGCCGGACTGATCTGCAGGGCCGCCTCGTACTCGGAGATCGCCTCGGGCAAATGATCCGGCAACTGCAGCAGTGCCGCTCCCAGATCGCAATGGGCCTCGGCCGAGTTCGGATTGATCCGCAGCGCCTCCCGGTACTCGGCGATTGCGTCCTCCAGGCGCGCCGGATCCTTGGCCAGCGCGAAACCCAGGTTGATATGAGCGTCGGCATAACGCGGATTGGTGCGCAGTGCGGCGCGATATTCCGCGATGGCCTGGGCGAGCTGGTCCGGCATGCCAAGGAGAACATTTCCCAAGCTGTAATGCGCCTGGGCGAATGCAGGATTCAGGCGCAGGGCGGCGCGGAACTCGTCGATGGCCTCGGTTTGTCCGCCGAGAGTTTTGGCGAGGGCAAGACCGAGGTTATAGTGCGTTTCCACCAAGCCGGGATTGATGCGCAAAGCAGCCCGGTATTCCGCGATCGCGTCCGGCTCGCACCCGGGCACGGTGTCGAGGATCGTGCCGAGATTGCTGTGGGCCATGGCATTGTCGGGGCGCTTGACCACGGTGTCGGTCCAGATGGCGAGTTCGCTGCAGTAGTCCTTGTTGCGCTGAAAGGTTGCCGCACCGTACGCCGCCGCGGCCGCCGCGAGCAGCACCAGGCTGCGCCGCCCCAGCCAGGCATAAAGAGCCGCCACCGTCACGCTGACCACCGCCGCCAACGGCAGGTACATGCGGTGCTCACCGGTCGGCTGCAAGGCCACCGGGATTACG
>DASRHD010000398.1:0-3217 GCA_035650695.1 Opitutaceae bacterium | reverse complement strand
TCAGGGCCACGAGCACGACCGCGCCAAGCGCGCAAAGAAAAAGCAGCTGGCCGGAAAAAGGCGAACCGCGGCCGGACGGCCCGGCCGGGGTGCCTCCCGGGGTTGGCGGCAGAAGCGGAGCACCCGGTCCCGGCGCGTGGCGTTTTTGGGCTTTCTTGAGGGCGTCGTTGATCAGGCTCATGCGGGACGGCGTTATTCGGTGAGATGGGAGAGGTCTTTCACGGCGCGCCGGACATCCCAGTAATTTACCTCGTCGGACTCACGAATGAAAGCCGAGAGAATGGCTTTATCGCAGACGTTGTTCACAATGCGGGGTATGCCCTTGCTCGCGCGGTGAATCTTGCGGATGGCGCGGGGGGTGAATTGCGGCCGGCCGCCGCTGCCGGCGAGGGCGAGCCGGTGGCGGATGTAATTCTCCACATCGTCGCGCGCGAGCGGGTGGAGTTCGTAATGGACGAGAATGCGCTGGCGGAGCTGACGGAGCTCATCGCGTGCCAGGATGGCCTTGAGCTCGGGCTGGCCGATGAGGACGATTTGCAGAAGTTTCTGCTTGTCCGTCTCGAGGTTGGAAAGCAGCCGGATTTGCTCGAGTACCTCAAAAGTGAGATTTTGCGCCTCGTCGATGATCAGAACGATGTCGCGGCCGGCATCGATCCGGGCAAGGAGGAGCTGGTTGATCTGCGACACGAGGTCGTAATGCGTCTCGGCCTGGTGGGTCTCGCCCAGCTCGGTGAGAATGGCGCGCAGCATCTCGGTTTCATTGAGGCGGGGATTGAGGATAAGCGCGGTATCGTAGTGGTCCATGTCCAGCTCCTCCAGCAGCCGCCGACAGAGGGTGGTTTTGCCGCAGCCGACCTCGCCGATGAGTACAATAAAGCCCTTGCGCTCGCGTACGCCGTAGAGCAGGTGCTGCAGCGCTTCGTAGTGAGTCGGACTGAGATAAAGAAATTTGGGGTCGGGCGTGATGTTGAACGGCATCTCCGCCAACTCATAGAAGCTCTGATACATGGCCGGGTTCGAAGTATGCGGGCGGCGGGGAAAAGGCACGCAAAATTCTCCACGCCGCGCCGCCGCCCCCGGATTTGAGAAGGTCTTTACGAGCCGGACGCGGCTGCGCCCCGCAAAAAGATTTGCGCGCGGCCGCGGCGGAATGTTGGCTGGCGACAACCGCCGTGAATTCGCGCCATGTCGTCTTTTTCATCCAAATCCTGCTGTTCGTCGCGGTAAGCGCAGTGTTTGGCGTCTCGCTCTGGCAGACCCGCGCCGAATACCTTCAACTGCGTGCGCGGGAGGAGGCGAACCGGCGGCGGCTGGACGAGGCCGAGCAGCGCCTGCGCGAACAGGAGGAGGTGCTGGTGCGATTGCGGACGGATCCAGCGTACGTCGAGCGTGTCATTCGGCGGCAGCTCGGCTACGCCAAACCGGACGAATTCATCTTCCGTTTCGAACCGTGAGGACCGAAAGGTGAATTTTCGTTGCACCGGCGTGGGCCCGGGCCCTTCAATCAACCTTTCATTTTTTTCATGGCGAGGAATCCGATCATCGAAAAGTTCCAGCAATCGGGACAGGGGCATGTTTTCGCTTTTTTCGACCGTCTCTCGGCGGCGGAGCAGCAGGAGTTGCTGGCTGAGGCGGCGGAAATCGATCTGGAGGAAGTGGCGGGCCTGACGGCCACGCTCCTGGCCAAAAACGCCGCCGCCACGGTCAACCTCGACGGCCTGGCGCCCGCGCCCTATGTGCCACTGCCGGCCAACGGCGGCGATCTGACCGCCTGGGCCCGGGCCAAGGCGGCGGGCGAGGCGGCTTTAAGCGCTGGGCGGGTCGCCGCCTTCACCGTCGCCGGAGGGCAGGGCACCCGCCTGGGCTACGACGGCCCGAAGGGCACCTTCCCGATCACGCCGGTGAAAAAGAAGCCGCTTTTCCAGGTTTTCGCGGAAAAGCTCCGCGCCGCGGGGGAGCGTTACGGCCGTCCGCTGCACTGGTTCATCATGACCAGCCACGCCAACCATGCCGCCACCGAGGCGTTTTTTGCCGAGCACCGGTTTTTCGGCCTCGACCGGGCCCGGGTGCATTTTTTCCGGCAGGGCCGCATGCCGGCGGTGGATTTTGACGGCAAGATCCTGCTTGAAACGCCGGGCCGCATCGCCATGTCGCCCGACGGCCACGGCGGTTCGCTTCGCGCCCTTGAGCGCAGCGGTGCGCTCGATCTGCTCAAGAGCGAAGGCGTCGACACCGTCAGCTACTTCCAGGTCGACAATCCGCTGGTGCGCTGCGTCGACCCGGCCTTCCTCGGCTGGCACCTCGGGCAGGGGTCGGAAATGTCGAGCAAAATGGTGCCGAAGGCCTATGCGGAGGAAAAACTCGGCCATTTCTGCACCCAGCGCGGCCGGCTGGTGGTGATCGAGTACAGTGATCTTCCCGCCGCCTGGCAGCGCGAGCCCGACCCCGCGACCGGCCGCCTGCGCTTTCTCGCCGGCAGCATTGCCATCCACATCCTTGACCGCGAATTCATCCGGCGGATGGCGAGCGGAAAAAATGCCCTGCCATTCCATCGGGCGGACAAGAAAATCTCCACGATCGATGCCGAGGGGCGGCCGGTGAAGCCGGAAAAGCCCAACGGCGTGAAGTTTGAAATGTTCGTCTTCGATGCGCTGCCCTTCGCCAAAAATCCGGTGGTGATCGAGACGGCCCGGGCCGACGATTTTTCGCCGGTGAAAAACGCCGAGGGGGTGGACTCCCCGCGCAGCTGCCGCGACGACCAGCTGCGGCAATTTGCCCGCTGGCTTCGGGCCGGCGGCGTCGCGGTGGAGGCCGACGCCGGCGGATTGCCGCGAACGGCACTGGAAATTTCACCGCTTTTCGGTTACGACGAAGAGACTTTCATCGCCGCGTGGCGAAAGCTTCCCGTCCGTCCGGCGGTGACCGACGGACTTTACCTCGAATGATTTTCCATGAGTATTGCTGAAAAAATTTCCGCCGCGTCCCGTTCCGGACAATTGCTGCCGGCCGCGGCCGAGAATCTCTCCGCCTGGCTGGCCTCCGGCCTTCCCGCCTGGGCCTCCGCCAGCATCGACGAGCTGGCGGACCAGAACGCCTGGGAGGAGCTGAACAACCGTTTCTATCGTTACCTCGAGTTCGGCACCGGCGGGATGCGCGGGCGCACCATCGGCGCCCTCGCGGCCAAAAGCGAGCTTGGCGTCCCCAGCGCGGAGGGCAC
>DASRHD010000397.1:0-6022 GCA_035650695.1 Opitutaceae bacterium | reverse complement strand
GTAATCGTCGAAGGGCGTGCGCTTGCCGACGCCCTCCTCGCTGGCGACGAGCAGCGTGCAGGCGGGATCGACCACGGCGATGGTCTTGATGTAATCATTCTTCTCGCCGAAACGCATGCCGGTGACGCCGACAGTGGCGCGGCCTTGGTCGCGGAGGTCGGATTCCCGGAAGCGGATCGACATGCCCTTGTAAGTGATGAGCACGAGCTCGTTTTCGCCGCTGGTCAGGACGCAGCCGATGAGGGCGTCGCCCTCCTCCAGCTTGATCCCGATGATGCCGCCGCGGCGGGGATTGGCATATTCGCCAAGGTTGGTCTTCTTCGTCACGCCGTTCTTCGTGCACATGACGAGGTGAAGATTTTCGGAAAACTCCTTCACGCAGACCATGGCGGCGATCTTCTCGTCCTTCTGCAGCTGGAGGACGGACGAGACGGACTTGCCCTTGGAGGCGCGCGTGCCCTCGGGAATCTCGTAGACCTTTTCCACGTAGACGCGGCCGTTGTTCATGAAAAACATGATGTAATCGTGCGTACTGGCGGTGAAGAGATGCTCGACGAAATCCTCCTCGTAGGTCTCCGTGCCGATGATGCCCTTGCCGCCGCGCTTTTGCGAGCGGTAGGAGGCGACGGGCGTGCGCTTGATGAAGCCCTGGTGCGAGACCGTGATGACGCAGCCCTCGTTGGCGATGACGTCCTCCATGCGGAACTCGCCGATCGCGGCGGTGATCTCCGTGCGTCGCGGGGAGGTGTATTTTTCCTTCAGCGCGATGAGCTCCTTTTTGATCAGGGTGAGGAGTTTTTTCTCGCTCTCGAGGATGCCGCGAAGCTCCTCGATGAGTTTGATCAATTCAAGGTACTCGGCCTCAATCTTGTCGCGCTCGAGCCCGGTGAGCTGGTAAAGGCGGAGCTCGAGGATGGCGTTGGTCTGGCGCTCGGAAAGGGGGTACTTGGCCATCAACTTCACCTTGGCGTCGTCGCGATTGGTGGCGGCGCGGATGATGCGGACGAAATCGTCGAGGTTGTCGAGGGCGATCTTGTAGCCCTCGAGGATGTGGGCGCGGTCCTCGGCCTGTTTCAGGCGGAACTGGGTGCGGCGGGTGATGACATCGCGGCGGTGATCGATATAGCATTCGATCAGCTCCTTGATGTTCATCTGCTTCGGCCGCTTCTTGTCGAGGGCGAGGAGGATGACGCCGAAGGAGGACTCGAGCGCGGTCTTCTGGAAGAGCTGGTTGATGACGACCTTGGCCTGCTCGCCGCGCTTCAGCTCGATGACGATGCGGGTGTTTTCATCGGATTCGTCGCGGAGATCACGGATGCCGTCGATCAGCTTGTCGGAGACGAGTTCCGCGATGCGGGTGACGAGGCTGGCACGGTTGACGTTATAGGGGATCTCGGTGATGACGATCTGCTCCATCCCGCCCTTCATCTCCTCGGTGTGGGCCTTGCCGCGGATCTTGACGATGCCCTTGCCGGTGCGGAGATAGCTGTTGATGCCGTCGCGGCCGGCGATGACGCCGCCGGTGGGAAAATCGGGCCCCTGGACAATCTTCACGATTTCATCGATGGAGGTATTCGGCTTGTCGATGATCAGACAGGTCGCCTCGATGATCTCGTCGAGATTGTGCGGCGGAATGTTGGTGGCCATGCCGACGGCGATGCCGGTCGAGCCGTTCATCAAGAGGTTGGGCAGGGCGGCGGGCAGGACGGTCGGCTCGGTGGTCGATTCCTTGTAATTGGGGGCGAAATCCACCGTGTCTTCGTCGATGTCGCGGAGCAGTTCCTCGGCAATTTCGGAAAGGCGGCACTCGGTGTAACGGTAGGCGGCGGGTGGATCGCCGTCGACCGAGCCGAAGTTGCCCTGCGGGTCGATCAGCGGATAGCGCATGACCCAGGTCTGGGCGAGGCGGACGAGCGTGTCGTAGACTGAGGCGTCGCCGTGAGGATGGTAGTTCTTCAGCACTTCGCCGACCACGCCGGCGCACTTGTCATAGGAGCGGTTATGGAGCAGGCCCTCCCGCAGCATGGCATAAAGAATGCGCCGCTGCACCGGTTTGAGGCCGTCGCGCGCGTCGGGCAGGGCGCGCGAGATGATGACCGACATCGAATAATCGATGTAGGCCGTCTGCATGATATCGGTGATGTTGGCCGAGGAAAGTTTTTCGGAAGCGGTATACATTACGGAAGGAGGCAGGGGTCAGGAGCCAGAATTTAGGAGCGCGGATGCCCGCGGCGTCAGACGTCGAGGAATTGCACGTTGAGCGCATTGTCCTCGATGAACTGGCGGCGGGGCGGCACCTCGTCGCCCATGAGCAGGGTGAAGAGGGCGTCGGCCTTGGCCGCGTCGTTGATCGAGACCTTGAGCAACCGGCGTTTTTCCGGGTCCATGGTGGTTTCGAAGAGCTGCTTCGGGTTCATTTCGCCGAGGCCCTTGTAGCGCTGGATGCTGAGGCCCTTCCGGCCGTTGCTGCGGATATGGGCAACGATGTCGAGGGAGCTGAAGAGCTCGGTCTTGGTCTCGCTCTTCTGGCCCGGATTCTCCGTGATGACATAACGCGGCTTTTCCGTGGCCGAGTACTGGGTGACATCGAGGCCGATCTTGGCGAGGGCCTTGATCAGCTTGCTCATCTCGGTGCTCTCGAAGATCTCGTGAATGGTGATGCGCTTGGTCGGCGCATCGGGCTTCTTCTCGCCGACGGCGAAGGGCGCACCGGTGCCGGCGGCGGCATTGTCCGGCTGCTCGAAAAGGTCGGCATCGAGGCCGTGTTTCTGGACGAACTTCGCCCGGGCGGTCTCGTCGGCGAGGAACTCGTGCGATTCCTTGTTGCCTTCGCGGATGCGGGCGACGTAGCGCGGAAGTTCGTGGGAATTCTTGTCGTGCTGGTCGAGATATTCGGCCAGGGGGGCGCCGTAGCGGGTGACGCCGGCGCCGAGTTTCTCGAGGGCGGCGAGTGTCTCCACGATCTTGTCGATCTGGGCGGGGGTGAAGATATTTTTGTCCCGCACCCGCTCGAGCACGACGTCCTCCGAGCCGAGTTCGAGGAGGATGCGGTTGAGCTGCTCGTCGTTGTCGATGTACTGCTCGCGCTTCTTGCGCTTGATCTTGTAGAGCGGCGGCTGGGCGATATAGACGTAGCCGCGCTCGATCAGGCCGCGCATCTGCCGGTAAAGGAAGGTAAGGAGGAGGGTGCGGATGTGCGAACCGTCCACGTCGGCGTCGGTCATGATGATGACCTTGTGGTAGCGGGCCTTTTCCGGGTCGAAGGCGCCGTCGCCCTCATGGTCGCCAATCCCGGTGCCGACGGCGGTGATGAGAGTGCGGATTTCCTCGTTGGCCAGGACCTTGTCGATGCGGGCCTTCTCCGTGTTGATGAGCTTGCCGCGGAGGGGAAGAATGGCCTGGTAGCGCCGGTCGCGGCCCTGCTTGGCCGAGCCGCCGGCGGAGTCGCCCTCGACGATGTAGAGCTCGGTCAGGGCGGGATCGCGCTCGGAGCAGTCGGCAAGCTTGCCGGGCAGGCCGCCGCCGGTGAGCGCGCCCTTGCGGACGGTTTCACGCGCCTTGCGCGCGGCCTCGCGGGCGCGGGCGGCGGTGAGCGTCTTCTCGATGATGCGCTTGGCGATGGCGGTTTCCTTTTCGAAATAGAACCGCAGTTTTTCGCCGACGATCTTCTGGACGATGCCGTCGACCTCGGAATTGGAGAGCTTGGTCTTGGTCTGGCCCTCGAAGCGGGGTTCCGGCACCTTGACCGAGATGACCGCGACCAGTCCCTCGCGGACGTCGTCGCCGGTGATACTCGGATCCTTCTCCTTCAGGAGATTGTTGGCCTTGGCGAAATTGTTGACCACGCGGGTGAGGGCGGTGCGGAAGCCGCTGAGATGGGTGCCGCCCTCAAGATTATAGATCGAATTGGCGTAGGCGAAGACCTGGTCGTTGTAGGAGTCATTGTACTGGATCGAGACATCCACCACCGTGGCGGCCTTGGAGGAATCCTCGTTGGCCACCTCGTCGCTGAAGGTGATCGGCTTGTCGTGGACGACCGTCTTGTTCTTGTTCAGGAACTTGACGAACTCGGTGATGCCGTCCTTGAAATAAAATTTGTCCGACTTCTGGGAGCGTTCGTCCGACAGCGTGATTTCAATGCCGGGATTGAGGAAGGCGAGTTCGCGCAGGCGGCGGGCGAGAATTTCGTACTGAAATTCGCGGGTGGCCTTGAAGATTTCCGGGTCGGGCTTGAAGGTGATCTTGGTCCCGGTCTTCTTGGTATCGCCGATGACGGAGAGCTTCTGCGTGGTTTTGCCTTGGGCGAAACGCATCTGGTAGACCTTGCCATTGCGCCGGACCTCGGCTTCGAACCATTCGGAAAGGGCGTTGACACACTTGGCGCCGACGCCGTGCAGGCCGCCGGAGACCTGATAGGCGCCCTTGCTGAATTTGCCGCCGGCGTGGAGATTGGTGAGCACGAGCTCGAGCGCCGGCATATTGTACTTCGGGTGCATGTCCACCGGAATGCCGCGGCCGTTGTCTTCGATCGAACAGGAGCCGTCGAGGTGGACGGTGACTTTGACTTCGGTGGCGTAGCCGGCGAGGGCCTCGTCGATGGAATTGTCCACGACTTCGAACACGCAGTGGTGCAAACCGCGCTCGCCGGTGTCACCGATATACATGTCCGGACGCTTGCGCACGCCCTCAAGGCCTTCGAGTTTCTGAATCTTGGAAGCGTCGTAACTCTCGGCGCCAGATTGAGATTTGAGATTTTTTTTCGCGTTGTCTTGGTCGGGCATGAAGGAAAAAGAGCAGGGTGTGGCGGAAAGGAAAAATATTTCTAAAAAGGTCCGTAGGGACAATAGAAATCTTGGAAAAATACCCATGTTAACTCCTTAGCAGACGGCGTTTTGATTTGCCCGTCGGCGAGCGGTCCTAAAAGCTCCGGTTTCCGTTCATTACCGTGAAACTCTCCGTCAAAGTTGTTTATGCCTGCCGGGTCCTGGCGCAGATGGCGCGCAGCCACGCCCGCGGAGACTTGGCGCACATCGACGAGCTGGCGGAGCTCGAGTCGGTGCCGGCCAATTACCTGGTGCAAATCCTCAGCGAGCTGCGCAACGGCGGCCTGATCGCCAGCCGCCGCGGCAAGCAGGGCGGCTACACGCTGGCCCGCGACCCGCAGGAGATCACGCTTTATGACATTGTGAAGTTGATCGAAGGCGACCTTCTGGAATTGAGCAATGACGTCCGCGGGCAGTCCGGCCGGCGCGTGCAACAGATCTGGCGCGAGGTCCGGACTGCCTTCGAAGACAAGTGCAAGAGCTATACCCTCGACAAGCTGGTGGTGAAGGTCCACGAGGGCATGTATTATATTTAGCTTGGAGGCCAGGTGCCGAACCCCGACAACTGACCACCGCCCATGCCCTCACCCGACCTCGAACTTCTGCTCGTCCTGCAAGACCGCGATACCCGCCGGGTAGGGTTGGAGTCACAGCTCGCAGCCATCCCCCGGGAGGTCGGATTAATGGAGCAGAAGATCGCGGCGGAACGCGCCGCGATCGAGAACGCGCGCACGGAACTGAGGGAGCTCGAGTCGAAAAAGAAACTGCTCGAGAACGACATCGCCTCGGCCGAACAGAAAGTGGCCAAGTACCGGGCCCAGCAGCTGGAGGTGCGCAAGAACGACGAATACCGCGCGCTTGGCGTCGAGATCGACACCGCCCAGAATGCCATCGGTCTGCTCGAGGAGGACGAGCTCAAGGTCATGTTCGCGATCGATGAGGCGAAAAAAAACTTTGCCGCCTCCGAGGCGGAGCGAAAGCAGGCCATCCTCCTCCACGAGGGACGCATCCGCACCCTGCGCGAGCGGGAGGGCAATCTCCGCGCCGAGTTGCAGTCGGCACAGGCGGAGGTGACGGCGGCGCGTGCGCCGGTCGCCGAGCCGCTCCGGCGCGCCTACGACCGGCTGATGCATGAGCGGGTTTCGCTCCCGATCTGCGTGCCGATCCGCGACGGCAAGTGCGGCGGCTGCCATATGCGG
>DASRHD010000396.1:0-10398 GCA_035650695.1 Opitutaceae bacterium | reverse complement strand
GGTCGAGATTGAGCTCCTCGCGCGCAAAATGCTTTCCGCAATACTGGCAGGTGCTCTTGTCGCGTTCGAAGACGTTGTTGCGGGTCAGCTTCACCTCCTTGCAGGGCAGCTTGTCAAAAAAGGTGAGGAGGATAACGCGGGGCAGACGGATCGTCCGGCTCGGCGTGTGCACCGTCTCGAGCGCGGAGAGTGGCGGGTTGTGCTGGGAAAAATCGATCCAGTCGAGCATGGAGAAGGTGCGAAAATCGTCCTCGTGGTGATGGACGACGTTGGCGTGCCCGCGCGCCAACAAGGCGAAGGCCCGACGCGCGCCGATCACGTTCACCGCCTGCCACAGGCGGTTGAGCACCAGCACGGGTTGATCAAGCACGGCCTCCATAAAAGCCTCCGACCTACTCGCGCCGGCGGAGGCTGTCAAGCGGGCGGGGCCGGCCTTTGCCGAAAGGCCGGCCGCCGCCGCCAGGGTCCTTTCCAACCGTTCAGCCAACCGGCCTTGACAATTGGGCCATTTGGCCCAACCTGTGTCCCATGCAATCCGCCTTTGTTCTCGCTGAGAAACCAATCCATGAACTCGTGCCGCGGCTGCGCAAGGGCCTGCCCGCCGCCATGCTCGAGCAGGTCGCCGACACCCTCGGCTTCTCCGCCGGTCTGCTGGCGGAAAAGCTCGGCATCGCCCGCCGCACCCTCACCCGCAAGCAAAGCAACGGCGAGCCCCTTTCCCGCGAGGCCTCGGAAAAAATTCTCCGCGTGGCCCGCGTCCGCAACCTCGCCCGCACTCTTTTCACCACCGATGAGGCCATCTCAACCTGGCTTTCCCAGCCCGATTCCGCCCTCGACGATGCCGCGCCGCTGGATCTGCTCGACACCGAGCTCGGCGCCCGCGAAGTCGAGAATCTCCTCCGGGCCCTCGCCCACGGCCACGTCGTCTGAGCGGCATGAAGGTGTTTCGGATTGCCGCCGCCAGCCTGGCGCGCACGCGCAAGGAGGCATTCAGTGGGCGGGGCGGCCTACAGGTGGCCGGGCGCTGGCACAACGCCGGACGGCTGGTGGTTTACACCGCCGAGTCGCTCTCCCTCGCCGCGCTCGAAATCCTCGTTCACCTCAAGCAGACCCACCATATCCGGCCGTTCAACGCCTTTGCCGCAGAGATTCCCGACGAACTTATTCTCAAGCCATCCTCCTACCCCGCGCACTGGCAGACGCGGCTTCCCGTCAGCCGGGCCTTCGGCGACCACTGGCTCGAGGCGCGGACCACCCCGGCCCTACTGGTGCCGACCGTGCTCACCCGCGGCGAATGGAACGTGGTGCTGAATCCGGCCCATCCGAAGTTTTCCCTCGATTGGATCATTGACGGCCCGCGCGCCTACGCGTTCGACGCCCGCCTGCTCCAGCCGCGGCGCTAAGTTTGCCGCGGCCAGGGCAGGAAAACGCCCGTCAAAACATATAGCTCGCAATCACCTTGCACAGGACCGGCGCGGCCAGCTGGTTGCCGGTGAAATGCTGGAAGACAGGGAACTCGAGGTCCGCGTAGAGGCTGAACGGATGGAAATCGAATTCCACGCCGGGAGAGAGCAGCACGCGCTGGTAGCCGGAAGCCACTGGATCGGCCGAATGGGCGCCGCTATCGCGTGTCCGTTCGGAAACGACGATTTGTCCAATCGGCGCAACCTTCACGCCGCCGATCGAAGCGCGGTTGTAATACGCGCCGGCGGCCGCATCGACTTCCAACCCGGGGCGGTATTGGTCCCGGATCAGCACCGGCAGATCCAGCTCCGCCTGCGCAAACCAGTCCCAGCTGCCATCAGACGTCAGGCTGTCGCGGTGAAAACCGCCGAGCAGCAAGTCCGTGCTGCCGGTGCCGATCTCCGTGTCGCGGTCGACGAAATCACGGGCATGGGTGTAATCGCCAGTCGGCAGCTTTAGACCGAAGGTCACACCGGTGGACATGTCCGGCGAAAAACCGGTGTAGACGCCCTGGAGGCGGATGTCGCCCAGCGCGCCCCAATTGAGCGAGACGAGATTGCCATCGTCGCCGGCGGTTTCGAAATGCCGGCGATCGTAGGGCACCCCGAGCTGAAGCCCCCATTTGCGGTTGAACATGTACTGCAGGCCAGCGGTGAAGAAGCTCGTGCGGATGTCCTTGTCGTTGTTGTTGTCCGCAGGTGCCCGCGAGCTTCCGCTCCAGTTGCGGTTTTGATCCTGGTAGTCGTATTCGAGAAAAGCCATCCCGCCGGAGCCGGAGGGCAGCATGGAGCGGGTGCCGACGTCGAACACGCCGCAGCCGCAGGCGCAGGCCCGGCCGGGGCGCGGCGCCATCAGGACGGCAAAGACCAAGACAATGCCTCCGGCCGATTTCGCGGACCGGCGAACCCGGCGGGGAAAAGCGGGATGCGCCGTAAAAAAATGAAAGAGCGAAGAAAATTGCATTTTAATGAATAGAAAAGGTTCCGCGCGCGGATGGCGCGCATGCCCACGCGCAGCCCTCGGGCCGGCGTGACAAGACTCTGCCTGCCCGAACCGGAGCCGGTCCGGGCAACAGCCGTTCAGGCCGCGGGATTTCGCGGCGGCGGAACCGGCGGCGCGGAGCGCCCGAGGTCGATCATGATCTGGTTGCTAGGCGACCACGTGGAAAAAGGCGGGCGCGCCACCACGAGCTGGGGCACGGGCTCGAACACGAGAAGGATTTTCCCCAGCTCGTCCTTGTCGCCGGCGGCGGGCGACTGGTCCTGCCGCTGCTTGGCCGCCTTCACCGCTCGGCAGAGAGAGCACATGTTGTCCGGCTTGAAGGTCTGGCCGAACGCCGCGGTCAGCGACATCTGCCGGACGTAACCGGTAAACATGCGTCCCCAAGCGAAAACCTGGACCACATCCCACGGACTGCCGGTAGCCACGAGCCAGGCGGAGAGCAAACAGATAAGCTGTAGCTTGCGGGGCACGGCGCAAAAAGTGCCGACCGGACACCCGATGGCAAGTCTTGTAGCCGGTTTACCGCGCTACCGCACCTGCAGGGTATCGCCCTCGAAAGTCAGCCCGAGCGAGGGCACGACCACGGCCTTCCGGTTTCCGTCCTTCGTCACCCGGCCGGCCAGCCAGGCGTCGTAACCACCCGCCTTGGCCGCCGCCAAAGCCGCGTCCGCGTCCCGGGCGGCGACATAGGCGGCGAAGCCCGCGCCCATGTTGAAGGTGGCATAGGCTTCGCGCCGGTCGATCGGTCCGATACGCATGAGAAAATCGAACAGCGCGCCGGGCGGCCGCACGCCGGTGATTTCATAGACGAACGGCCCGTCCAGGCGCATGAGCTTGCGCCAGCCATGACCGGTGATGTGCGCGGTGTAGTTCAGCTTGATGCCGCGGCGCTGGCACTCGCGCACGAAGGCAACATAGATCACCGATGGCGCGAGCAGCGCCTCGCCGAAGGTGCGGCCGTCGCCAATCGGCGTCTGGTAGCCCTGCGGCAGCTTTTCCGCGATCAACCGGCAGAGGCTGAGGCCATTGGTCTGCACGCCGCTGGAGGCGAGAAAAATAATCGCGTCGCCCGCGCGCACGTCGCCGGTGATGCGCAGGTTTTTTGGCGAAATTTTTCCCAGCGCGGATCCGGCCAGGGCAATGGCGCCGGGCGCGACCACGCCGCGAAGGGTGGGCGTTTCTCCTCCGCCCCAGGTGGCACCGGCCAGCCGGCAGCCCTCGGCAAAGCCCTCGATCAGATCGTTAGCCCGGGTTTCGTCGGCGAACCAGTCTGAATCGCCCACCGCCGCGTGCATCGCCACCGTGACCGGCAGCGCGCCGCAGGTGGCAAGGTCGTTGACGATGGTGGCAACGGTGTCGATGCCGATGGCCCGGTAAAAACTCCGGCCGGTGGCGGCCTGGACGGCGTCCGCCACGAGGTTTTTCGTGCCGAGGCCCTCCTCGACGTGGGCGAGAAAATGGTCGGCCGCCTCGATCAGGTAAGCGCTTTCCCCGCGCACGCTGGCCGGCTCGCCGTAGCCATGCGCGGCCAGCTGCGGGGCGGTGGCGTGGGCGGTGCGCTGACAGGCACGCTTGAAGGCGTCGAGGCGGTCGTAACGCACGCCGGAGGATTCATAGCTGAGCGACATGGAATGAAAGAGACAGGAGCCGGAATTTGGAAGCGGGAGAAGAAAAATCCGGCGTCAACGGTTGCCCTGATGGAAGCCGATTTTGCTCTTGGGCTCCTCCTCCTCGTCGGGAGCGTCCAGCAGCGGCTGGAGGCGCTCGACCACCTCGCGCAGCACGGAGTCATGCTCGAGCAGCCGGCGGTCGACCTCGGCCAGACGCTTGAGGATGGCGGCGTTGGCCATGAGTTCGTCGCGCATGCGGACGAAGGCGCGAACCAGATAAATACTCATCTGCACGGCTCGCGGACTGCGCAGAATGTTCGCCGCCATCAGCGCGCCATGCTCGGTGAACGCCCATGGGAGCTGGCGACGGCCACCGTGTGCGCTCGAACTTGAAATCGCATTTTGCGATTTCAAGTTTGCAACTTCTTCGCGGACAAGCTGAAAGCGGAAATCCGAGGGGAAGCGATCGGCATTACGCTTGACCGCTTCGTTGAGCCGGAAAGTCGGCACACCATAGAGCGCGGCCAGGTCGGAATCGAGTACGACCTTTTGCTTGCGAATCGCATGGATCGCGGGAAGGGCGGGTTCGGCGCGTTGCTTGGCCATCGCGGTTCAATAACTGCGGCCTTCGTGTTTATCAAAATAGTTCACGTAGGCCTGGTTCACCACCCGGTAACCGCCGGGCGTGGGATACTTGCCGGTGAAGTACCAGTCGCCGGTGTGATGAGGCACGGCCTGGTGGAGATTCTCGATCGTTTGAAAGATGATCTCGATCGGCCCCTGCCAGTCCACCCCTTGCGGGCGGACAAGCTCGGCGATCTTGAACGAAATCTCGTCGGGCGTGAACGGCTCGTAGATTTTGCGCACGTGGTTGACCGGGTCGCCACCGGCCGGCGCCAGGTCGGTGCGGCAGAGCCGGTAAACCTCCTCGATCAACTCGCCTTTTCCCCGTTCCTTAAGCAGCGCGATCGCCGCCTCGAAGGCGATAAACTTGGCCAGCTCGGACATATCGATGCCGTAGCAATCGGGATAGCGGATTTGCGGGGCGGTCGAAGCAATGACGATCTTTTTGGGATTGAGCCGGGTAAGAATGCGGAGGATG
Organism: Opitutaceae bacterium; assembly: GCA_035650695.1. Classification (GTDB taxonomy): domain Bacteria; phylum Verrucomicrobiota; class Verrucomicrobiia; order Opitutales; family Opitutaceae; genus DASRHD01. The sequence goes on along the minus strand of DASRHD010000396.1, from coordinate 5,220 downwards.
GAGCGGCGGAGGGTGGTGCCGCGCACGATCGAGTCGTCGACGCAGACCAGGTTGTCGGTCGGCCGGACCGAGCCGTAGGTGATGTCGTAGGCGTGGCTGGCGAGCTGGTTGCGGAAATTTTCCTGGCCGATGAAGGTGCGAATCTTCACATCCTTGCCCACGACTTTCTCGCCGCGCGGCCAGTTGCGGAGCACGAGCTCGTCGATCAGCGCCTCGTTCAGCCGGCCCTCGCGGGCGGCGCCGAGAATGGCGGCCTTGACCTCGTCCCGGCGGCGCACCCGCAGCGCCGACATCAGACCATAATAGGCGACCTCGGCGGTGTTGGGCACGAAGCTGAAAACGGTGTTCTCCCAGTCGTGGTCGGTGGCGCGCAGCACCTGTTCGGCGAGGTTGGCGCCGAGCGCCTTGCGCTCAGGATAGATGTCGAGGTCGTTGCCGCGGGAAAAATAAATCCGCTCGAAGGAGCAGGCCGCGCGCGGCAGCGGATCAACGAAACGGGTGCTGCTCACCGCGCCGCGCTTTTTCACCACCACGACGTGGCCCGGCTCGACCTCCTTCACCTGCTCGGCGGCGAGATCGAACACGGTCATGAGCGGCGCCCGCTCGGAGGCAAAAGCGACGACTTCATCGTTCTCAAAAAACCAGCAGGGCCGGATGCCGGCCGGATCACGGACGACGAAGGCGTCGCCGCTGCCGATCATGCCGACGAGGGCATACCCGCCGTCCCATTTTTTCGAAGCGCGGGTAAGGACGCGGGCCAGGTCCATCTCGTCGTTGATCCGGGCGGTGATTTCCGGCCCGGAAAGGTTGAGCAGGCGGAGCTGGCGGTAGAGTTCCTCGTGCTCCTCATCGAGGTGAAAGCCGATTTTTTCGAGCAAGGCCTGGGTATCGGTGGCGAAGATGGGATGCTGACCCATCGCGATCAGGCTGTCGTTCAGCTCCGCCGTGTTGGTCATGTTGAAGTTTCCCGCCAGGGCGAGGTTGCGCGTCGGCCAGGAGCTGCGCCGGAAATAAGGATGGCAGGAACTGAGATTATAGCCGCCGCTGGTGCCGTAGCGGAGGTGACCAAGCAGCAGCTCGCCGCCGAAATCGAAATGGCGCTTCACCGTTTCGGCGAATTCGGGATGAATCGTACCGGCGTCGACTTTTTCCCGGTAGTCCCGCACCAGCATCTTGAAGATGCGGTCGAGTGGGTTGGATTTCACACAACGCTCGCGGAACATGAACGGCTCACCTTCGGGCGCGTCCAGTTTCACGCAGGCCACACCCGCGCCGTCCTGCCCGCGGTTGTGTTGCTTCTCCATGAGGAGGAAGAGCTTGAAGAACCCCCACAGGGGAGTCCCGTAGCGCTCTTGATAATAGGCCAGCGGCTTGCGCAAGCGCACCAGCGCGATTCCGCATTCGTGGCTGATCCGGTCGCTCATGCTCTTGGGCGTGCCGTGGCCTTCTCCACGATGGCTGCAATTACCCGCCGCAGCGCGCCGGCCGGCAGCATATGCAGATGCTCCACGCCCTGCCGGTCACTGAGGGTCTTGTCAGGCGCTGGGTGGACGTTCATCCGCGGTGGAAAGACACTGATTTCGAGGAGATGGTCGGAATGGTCAATGGCTTTCTCAAGTTTAGCACGGAAATGGCAAAGGGAAAGTCTTTCAGGCCACTTGACCGGGCGCGCCGGTTGGTGAAAATCGCCTTCCCTGACACATGCTGATCCTCCGCGGCTCACCTGCCCTCTCCTCCTTCCGCCTTCAGAAACTTCTTCAGGACCTCACTGCCGCCACCCTGCCCGTCCGTGCCCTCGGCGCCGAGTTTGTCCACCTTGTCGAGCTGGGCGGCGATCTCTCTCCCGCGGAGCGGACGGTGCTTGAAAAAATTCTGACCTACGGCCCGCGGCGCGCGGCCGTTACTCTCACCGGCCTGGTCCAGGTTGTGGCTCCGCGGCCGGGCACGATCTCGCCCTGGTCCTCCAAGGCCACCGACATTGCCCACATCTGCGGGCTCGGAGCGGTGAAGCGTATCGAGCGCGTCATTGCCTACACCATTGACTTTGGCGGCACCAAGCCCACCGGCCCGCAGCTCTCAGCGCTTGCCGGTCGCCTCCACGATCGCATGACCCAGGCCGTCTTCGGCGACCTCAAGTCCTGCGCCGGGCTTTTCCGCCACGAGCCGCCCCGCCCGCTCACCACCGTGCCGGTCCTGGCCCGCGGCCGCGACGCGCTCGTCGAGGCCAACCGCACGCTCGGCCTCGCCCTGGCCGACGACGAAATCGATTATCTGGAAAAAAATTTCAAGGCCCTCGGCCGTGACCCCAACGACATCGAGCTGATGATGTTCGCCCAGGCCAATTCCGAGCACTGCCGCCACAAAATCTTCAACGCCACCTGGGAAATCGACGGTCAGAAACGCGACCGCTCACTCTTCCAGATGATCAAGAACACCTACGAGCTGCATCGCGACGGCATCCTTTCCGCCTACCGGGACAACGCCGCCGTGCTCGCCGGCAACCGCGGCGGCCGCTTCTACGTCGACCCTGCCACCGGCGCCTATGCCGCCCACGAGGAGGACATTCACCTCCTCTGCAAGGTCGAGACGCACAACCACCCCACCGCCATCTCCCCCTTCCCCGGCGCCGCCACCGGCTCCGGCGGCGAGATCCGCGATGAGGGCGCCACCGGCCGCGGCGCCCGGCCCAAGGCTGGCCTGACCGGCTTTACTGTATCCAATCTTAAACTACCCGGCGCGCTTCAGCCGTGGGAAAAAGACCATGGCAAGCCCGGGCGCATCGTCTCCGCCCTCGATATCATGATCGAGGGCCCGCTCGGCGGCGCTGCCTTCAACAACGAGTTCGGCCGCCCCGCCATCAATGGCTACTTTCGCACCTTTGAAGCCGAAGTGCCGGCGGCGGTTGAAAATTCGAAGGCGAACATTGAAAACCCCGCCGAAGCGCCGCGCCTTTCCCAATCCGAAATCCGAAATCCAAAATCCAAAATTCCCCCGACGGAACTGCGCGGCTATCACAAGCCGATCATGCTCGCCGGCGGCCTCGGCAACGTTCGCCCCGCCCACATCGCCAAGGGCGCGATCGATCCCGGCGACAAGCTCGTCGTCCTCGGTGGTCCGGCCATGCTGATTGGCCTCGGCGGCGGCGCGGCCAGCTCCATGGCCAGCGGCCACGGCCAGGAAGACCTCGATTTCGCCAGCGTCCAGCGCGACAACGCCGAGATGCAGCGCCGTTGCCAGGAGGTCATCGACCGCTGCTGGGCTCTCGGTCCGGACAATCCCATCGCCTTCATCCACGACGTCGGCGCCGGCGGCCTCTCCAATGCCCTGCCCGAGCTGATCAACGACGGCGGTCGCGGCGGACGTTTCGACCTGCGCCAAATTCCCAATGACGAGCCGGGTATGAGCCCGCTCGAGATCTGGTGCAACGAGTCCCAGGAGCGCTACGTCCTCGCCGTCCCCGCCGCCCGCCTCGATGTTTTCCAAAAGCTTTGTGACCGCGAGCGCTGCCCGTTCGCCGTCGTCGGCGAGGCCACCGAGGAGAAACGTCTCGTCTTGGACGATCCGCATTTTAAGAACAAGCCGATCGATCTGCCGCTCGAGGTCCTCCTCGGCAAGCCGCCGCGGATGCACCGCCAGGATGCCTCGCTGAAGCGTCCGCTCCAACCTCTCGACCTCTCGGCGGTCGACCTAAGGGAGGCCGTCCGCCGCGTACTTTCCCATCCCGCCGTCGCCGATAAAACCTTCCTCATTTCCATCGGCGACCGCACCGTCGGCGGACTGATCTGCCGCGACCAGATGGTCGGCCCCTGGCAGGTGCCGGTGGCCGATTGCGGCGTAACCGCCACCGCCTTTGATGTCTACACCGGCGAAGCCATGGCCATGGGCGAGCGTACGCCCGTCGCGGTCAACAACGCCGCCGCATCCGCCCGGCTCGCCGTCGGAGAGGCCTTGACCAATCTCGCCGCCGCGCAGGTTGGCGACCTCGGCCGCGTCAGCCTCTCCGCCAATTGGATGGCCGCGCCCGCCGTGCCCGGCGACGGCGCCGACCTCTACGCCGCCGTCCAGGCCGTCGGCATGGAACTCTGTCCGCAGCTCGGCATCACCATTCCCGTCGGCAAGGATTCGATGAGCATGTCGACCGTCTGGAATGATGGTTCGGGAGAAAAAACGCAAAAGCGCATGATCGCGCCGGTCTCGCTCATCGTCTCCGCCTTCGCGCCTGTCGCCGACATCCGTCTTTCGCTCACGCCGCAGCTGCGATATGATCCAAATTTAACCACAGAGAACACAGAGGGTACAGAGAGCCAGGCCAAGAAATCAAAGCCATTGCCTTCCTCTGTGTCCTCCGTCCCCTCTGTGGTTCAAAACGAAACCCCGGTAATAGGCGATACGGTTTTATTGTTGATTGATTTGGGCCGCGGGAAAAACCGCCTCGGCGGCTCGATTCTCGCCCAAACCGTTTCGCAGATGGGCGCAGAAGCGCCCGACGTCGATTCCGCGGTCGATCTGAAAAATTTCTGGAACGCGATCCAGCAGCTCGGCCGCGAGAAAAAGCTCCTCGCCTATCACGACCGCTCCGACGGCGGCCTGCTCGCCACCGCCGTGGAAATGGCCTTCGCCGGCCACACCGGCCTCGACCTCGATCTTTCGGAAGTTACCGCAGCGAACGCGAAGAACACAGAATCCCGATCTAAATCCGGACCAAACAATCCACCTATTCCGATCTTTGCGCCCTCCGCGGTTAACCATCCCGTTTTTGCCGCGTTGTTTTCCGAAGAACTAGGAGCGATCGTCCAAATCCGCGCCGCCGATCTCGGCGCCGTCCATGACATCCTCCGTGCGCACCATCTCGACACGCTTACCACAAAAATCGGGGCACCCAACCGCGACTACAAATTCCGCGTGCGTCAGGCCGGAAAAATCCTGCTCGACGAGGACCTTTCCTCGCTTCGCGCCATTTGGTCCGACGTGACGCGCCGCATTGCGCAGCTCCGCGACAATCCCGCCTGCGCCGAATCCGAATACCGGCTCAAGCTCGATCCGGCCGATCCCGGCATCACGCCAATTTTAACTTTTAGATTAACCACGGAGACACAGAGAACACAGAGCAAAGCCGGCCCTTCGGCCGACCTCGGTGCTCTCGGTGCCTCTGTGGTTCAAAATAAACCACCGGTCGCCATCCTCCGCGAGCAGGGCGTCAACGGCCAGATCGAGATGGTC
>DASRHD010000395.1:0-2306 GCA_035650695.1 Opitutaceae bacterium | reverse complement strand
GTGGACATGGAACTAAATCAAGTTATCTGTCGAAGCCGCCCGCCGGAACAGCCCAATTCAAGTCTGCCACCCGTTCCAGCCGCCGCCGGGCTAAGGTATTCTTCTAATGGAAACAGCGGCGCAATCATAGTTTTTTTATCGGCACCCGCCAAGAGTTCTTAAATGGCAGGGACTGGCCCGGGTGCAGCTTGACACTGCCCCCGTCCAAGCTGCCCGGCGAGGAGGAGCGCGGCGTTCACGCCGCTTCAACGCACACCCTTCATTCCGGTGTCGAATGATCGTGGCCGCCTTGATCGTTCGGTCATTGAAGCGGCATAAATGCCGCGCTCCGGAGCAGTGCGCGGATGCGCTCGATCGGCCCTGAAGCCTCACCTGCGTCGATGTGGCCATGAATTCTCCGCCGAATGTGTTCTCCGGGCCGATCCCCTCCTGTTCCCCTTCGGATGGTCCACGCAATTCGCAACCGCCGATGTCGAAACTGAATTGACTATATTCTCTTCCGGCGCAAGAGTCTGGCTGAACTTATGAAAGCGATTGCCCTGCCAAAGGCTGAAAAGCCGTCGCGTCAAACGGGCCGTCCGTTGCCGACCGTGGACCAAATCATGGTGGAAGAACGGGCCGCGGCCTTTACCAAACGGAGCATCAAGACCAGCGCCAAACTCGCCGGATTGAAAATGGCCGTTTCGATGATGGACCTGACCACCCTCGAGGGCAAAGACACCCCCGGCAAAGTGGCTTATCTCTGCCGCAAGGCCCTCCAGCCGCTCGAAGCCAAATATGACGTCCCGCCCTGCGGCGCCGTTTGCGTTTATCCGAACATGGTCCGGTATGCGCGCCGGTTCCTCGGTGATTCCTCGCCGGTCAGGGTCGCCTCTGTCGCCACCGGTTTTCCCAGCGGCCAGATGCCCCTGCGCACCCGCCTGGACGAAGTCCGCCGCGCCGTCGCCGATGGCGCCGATGAAATCGACATGGTCATCAACCGCGGCGCATTTCTTGCCGGGGACCACGCGCTGGTCTTCGACGAAATCGCCGCCATCAAGGAAGCCTGCGGCGCCGCCCATCTAAAGGTGATTCTCGAAACCGGCGAACTCGTCACCTACGACAACGTGCGGATCGCCAGCCAACTCGCCATGGAAGCGGGCGGTGATTTCATCAAGACATCCACCGGCAAGGTCAACCCCGCCGCCACCATGCCCGTGACGCTCGTCATGCTCGAAGCCATCCGCGATTACTTTTACGCCACCGGCATCCGCATCGGCATGAAGCCCGCCGGCGGCATCCGCAATTCCAAGCAGGCCCTCCATTATCTCGTGATGCTCCGCGAAACCCTGGGCGACGACTGGCTCACGCCCGACCTGTTCCGCTTCGGCGCCAGCACCCTCGTCAACGACGTCCTCATGCAAATTGTCAAAACCGTGGATGGCAATTATCAAAGCCTGGATTATTTTTCATTGCCGTAATTGGAAGCTCCAAAGGAGCGAAATAGCTCAGCCCAGAGCAAACGTCGCGAAGCAAGCGTCGTCCTGGGTTAATTGTAACTAATTTACCAGCCCTGCAGGGGCGAAAGAATTTTTTTAGATTCACCAACGAATGAACCAACCCGGCCCCAATCCATCCAGCCTGATTCTCTACCAAACAGAGGATGGGCGGACACGCTTGGAAGTCCGGCTCAAAGGCGAGACGGTTTGGTTGTCGCTGAATCAGTTGGCTGACCTTTTTCAAAGGGACAAGTCGGTCATTTCCAAGCACTTAAAGAATATTTTTGAGGAAGGAGAATTGCAGCCGAGCGCAACTGTTGCAAAATTTGCAACAGTTCAACCTGAGGGTCCTCGGACGATAAACCGCGAGATAGAATTTTACAATCTCGACGCGATCATCGCCGTCGGCTACCGGGTAAAATCCCATCGCGGCACGCAGTTCCGCATCTGGGCCACGCAACGGTTGCGCGAGTATATCGTCAAGGGTTTCACTCTCGACGACGAGCGGCTGAAGCAGGCCGGAGGCAGCGGTTACTTTGATGAACTGCTCCAGCGCATCCGCGAAATCCGCCTTTCGGAGCGGAACTTCTATCGGAAGATTTGCGACATTTATCAGACGAGCGTGGATTATGATCCGCGCGCGGAGATGACGGAGCAGTTTTTTCAGACCGTGCAGAACAAAATGCACTGGGCGGCGCATGGTCACACGGCGGCGGAAGTCATCCATCAGCGTGCCGACGCGACCAAACCGAACGCCGGCCTGACCTCGTGGAAGGGTGCGAAAGCGCGGAAAGAGGATGCGTCCGTCGCCAAGAATTATCTCACTGA
>DASRHD010000394.1:0-10983 GCA_035650695.1 Opitutaceae bacterium | reverse complement strand
CTGCTGGGGAAGGGAAAAATCCGCATAGATCGGATCGAGCGACTGGAGTGAGACGATGGCGGTACCGGCGGGCAGGTATTGCCCGAGATTGACGGTGCGGATGCCAATGCGCCCATCGAATGGCGCGGTGATGGTTTTCTTGGCGATCGCGGCCTTGAGGTTGTCGACGTTGGCATCGGCCTGCTTGGCCTGGGCCTCGGCCGAGTCGAGATCGGATTGGGAGTTGGTATTCTGCGCGCGCAGCTCCCGGGCGCGTTTCAGACTGACATGCGCCCATTCGGCCGCGGCCTCGGCGCTGGCAAGCTGTGCCTCCTCCGCCGAGGCGTCGAGCTGCACGAGCAGATCGCCGGCTTTGACGTGGGCGCCGGATTCGAAGGCGATTTTCGTCACGGTGCCGGGCAGTTCGTTGCTGAGAGTCGTGCCCTGCACGGCCGCGAGACTGCCCACGGCCTTGAGCGCCGGCGCCCAAACGTCCTCATGGGCCCGCGCCGTCGTGACCGTATCCGGCGGCATCATGAAGGGCGTGCTGCTCATTTTTTGGAACTGCATGCGCTTAACCTCATAAAGGATGCCGACCAGCAAAAGTAGGCCGACGACGGTAAATACGAGTTTCTTGATCATGGCGGGAGATGGATTGAAGATTTTGCTGGAAATTTTGCGCGGGGAAACCGTGGGCAGGAAAACGGCAATCTCAAGTTTTTCAGTTGCGGTGATCGTGCCCGGAATGGGCGGCTTCGGACGGCGTGAGCCCCGACGCCTGCTGGAGAATCTTGTTCAGCAGCCGAACCATGGTCTTGCGCTCCGTTTCGTTGAGCGAGCCCATGACGGCGGAAATGATGCGAAAATGGCCGGGCAGGATGTCCTCGATCAGCTTGCGCCCCTTCGGCGTCAGTTTGACCGGCATCATCCGACGATCGGCCGGATCGGACTCTCGCTTGACGAAGCCATCCCGCTCCAGGGTATCGATCAGTCCGGTCATGGTCGCGCGGGTGACACCGGCGGCATCCGCCAGTTCGGCGGGGGTAAGCGGGCCGGGTGGCAGACAGGTGGCCTCGGATTTACCCTCCCCCTCGGTGCGTGAGCTGCGCGCGAGAAGCATCAGCACGCCAAACCGCCCCTGGGACAGCCCGTGCTTGGTGAAATTGTTCTCCACCACCCGAAACACCTCGTCGCCCGTGCGCAAGAGGTTGAGAAAAACCTCCGCCGCCGAAGGATCGAGGTCGGGAAACTTCTTCGCCGCTTCCAACAGGCATTCATAGCGGGGCAGGTCCTTGAGCATGAGAAAAGGCATGGCGGCGAAGTGATGAGGCGGCTGACAATTAGGCGCCTAATTAAAAAAGCAAGTCAATCTTTGCAACAATTAAACAAAAAAAACGTGGTACCGGCGCAGCCGAGTCCGGCCGAAAAAAACTCCCGCCGGACGCCGCCGGCGGGAGCCCAAGTCTTCCCGGCTGAACCCTTAGAGCGACCTCGCCGCGGCCAGCACCGCGTCGACCGTCACACCGAGGGCCTTGAAGACCGCCGGTGCCGGCGCGCTCAGACCGAAACGGTCCACGCCCACCACCTTGCCGTCGAGGCCGACGTACTTGCGCCAGAGCGGAGAAACCCCCGCCTCGATGGCGACGCGCTTCCGGCAGGTGGCGGGCAGGATCGACTCGCGGTATTCAGCCGTCTGGGCGTCGAAGCGCGCGAAGGACGGCAGCGACACGACGCGGACGCCGGCGCCGAGCTGCTTGGCCGCCTCGAGCGCGAGTGAGAGTTCGCTCCCGGCGGAGAGCAGGATGAGAGTAAGCGGAGCCGTTTCCTGGAGCGCGATGTAGCCGCCCTTGAGCACGCCCGCGCGGCGGACGTGCACCGGAATGTCGTTGAGGTTCGGCACCGACTGGCGGGTGAGCGCGAGCAGCGTCGGGCCGTGGGTGTTTTCAAACGCGGCGGCAAAGGCGCCCGCCGTTTCTTCCGCGTCCGCCGGACGGATGACGTCCAGACCGGGAATGAGGCGGAGGGCGGAAACGGTTTCGACCGGCTGATGCGTCGGGCCGTCCTCGCCCACCCCGATTGAATCGTGGGTGTAAATATAAACGACGGGCAGGTGCGAGAGCGCGGCAATGCGCATCGAAGGCCGCGAATAATCGGAGAACACCAGGAAGGTGGCGCAGGAAGGCCGGAAAATACCGTCATAGGCGACACCGTTGCAGATTGCGGCCATGGCGTGCTCGCGGATGCCGAAACGGATGTTGCGGCCGGAACGGTTGGTCTTGTCGAAGTCCTTGTCCGCATTGATGTAATTGTAGGTCGAGCCGTGCAGGTCCGCGCTGCCGCTGATGACAAGGGGAAGCGCAGCCGCGACCGGCTGGAGCACCTCGCGCCCGGCGGCGCGCGTGCCGGAAAGCTTCACGTCGGGCGCGAAAGTCGGAATTTTTTCCAGCAGCTGCGCCCCGCTGGGCTGGAGATTGCGGGCGGCAAGCAACGCGGCCTTTTCCGGATTGGCCGCGCGCCAAGCCTCGAAATTCTTCGCCCATTTCTTCGCCGCGCGTGACAGGCGCTTCTTTTGCTCGGCGAAATAGGCATGAACGTCGTCACTGACATAAAAATGCTGGTCGGCGGGCAGGCCGAGCGCGACCCGGGCCTGGTCGACGAACTTCGCCCCGCCCTCGCCGTGGCCCTTGGCCGTGCCCGCCACCTCCGGAATGCCGCGCGCGATCTGGGTCTTGGCGATGATCAGCTGCGGTTTGCCGCTGCCGGTCTTCTTGGCCTTGTTGAAGGCCTTGAGGAAGGCCGTCATGTCGTGCCCGTCGGGCAGCAATTGCACATCCCAGCCATAGGCCTTGAAACGCAGGGCGGTATTCTCGCTCTGCGTCTTGTCCGCCATGGCGTCGAGGGTGACGTCGTTCGAATCGTAGATCAGGATGAGATTATCGAGGCCCTGGTGTCCGGCGAAGGCGGCCGCCTCGCTTGCCACGCCTTCCTGCATGCAGCCGTCGCCGGCCAGGCAAACGACATGGTAGTCGAAGATGATGTGTTCGGGGGTGTTGAAGCGCGCGGCCGCCATCTGGCCGGCCACGGCCATGCCGACGGCATTGCCCACGCCCTGGCCGAGCGGGCCGGTGGTGCACTCGACGCCGGGCGTTTCGCGAAACTCCGGATGGCCGGGCGTCTTCGAATGGAGCTGGCGGAAATTCTTCACCTCCTCAATGGAGAGGCCGTAACCGGCGAGGTGCAGCCAGCTATAGAGAAACATCGAACCGTGGCCGGCGGAGAGGATGAAGCGGTCGCGGTTGATCCAGCGCGGATCCTCCGGATTATGCACGAGGGCGTGGCCGTAAAGGACGGCGCCGATCTCGGCGCAACCCAGGGGCAGGCCAAGGTGGCCGGAATTGGCCTTGTGCACGGCATCCATGGCGAGGCCACGGGCCTGGTTGGCGGCTTTGGAGAGAATTTCAGTTTGGAGCTTCATGACAAAAATCGGTCGATATTTCAGGAGACTCAGCATCAAGACAAGACTTCGACGCACAAAAAAAGCGAGCCGGGAAATCGGCTCGCTTTGTGACGAAACGGTGGCGGCATCGCGCGGCGGCGGATCAGCTCGCGCTGGCGGCGGCCTCCTCGGTGCGCTTTTCCTTGATCGCGACCGCAGCCTTGCCCGTGCGGTTGCGCAGATAATAAAGGCGGGCTCTCATCGGCTCGCTCACGCGCTCGATCTCGATCTTGTCGATGTTGGGCGAATTGACCGGAAACACGCGCTCGACGCCCTCGCCATAGCTGATGCGGCGGACGGTGAAGGTCTCGTGGATGCCATGGCCCTTGCGGGCGATGACGATGCCGGAGTAAACCTGGACGCGTTCCTTGTCGCCCTCACGCACCTTGGTGTGCACGCGGACGCCGTCGCCGACTTTGAACGGCGGAAGGTCGGTTTTCACCTGGACGGCGGTGATGTCTTTGATGATCGGGTTCATGGCGGAAATTATTTGAGCAAATCGGGTCGGACCTGACGGGTTTTTTCCAAGCGACGCGCGTGCCGCCACTTCTCGATTTCGCCGTGGTTGCCCGAAAGGAGGACTTCCGGCACGGACATGCCGCGGAATTCGGCGGGACGCGTGTAGTGAGGAAAGTCGAGCAACTTGCCGGTGAAACTTTCGTGCGTCAATGACTTTTCCTCGCCTAACACGCCGGGAATGAAGCGGCTGAGCGCATCGATCACCACCGCCGCCGCCAGCGTGCCGTTGGTCAGCACATAGTCGCCGATGCTGATCTCCTGGTCGATCACCCCGTCGCGGATGCGCTGGTCAATGCCCTCATAATGTCCGCTGAGCAGGACAAGATGCTGCTGGCGCGACAATTCCTCCGCCAGCGCGGGCGAAAGCGGCACACCGTCCGGCGTGAGGTAGATCCGCCGGCAGCCGGGCGTCTGCAGCTGCTCGATCGCGGCGAATACCGGCTCCGGCTTCAGCACCATGCCGGCCCCGCCTCCGAACGGCCGGTCGTCCGCCGTGCGATGCTTGTCTGTCGTCCACTCGCGCAAATCGTGCACTTTCACTCCCAGCAGGCCGCGCTCGATGCCCTTGCCGAGGATGCTTTCGGCCAGAAATCCGTCGAGCATCCGCGGAAACAGCGTCAGGATGTCGATATGCAGGGGCATGGCGGAAAAATATCACCACGGAGACGCCGGGGCACGGAGAAAATAGCCCGGGCGGACGAGAACAAAAAGCCTCGGAAGAACAACATCCGAGGCTCGGCAGGGAAAACTCCGTGTTCTCCGTGTCTCTGTGGTTAAAACAAACTCAGGCGCTGGCCGCCGGCGCTTCCGCGGCCGGCGCGGCTTTGCGCGCCTTCTTGATCAGCGAGTTCAGGGTGTCGCTGGGCAGGGCGCCCTTGCTCATCCAGTAGTCGACGCGATCGAGCTTGAGGTTGATCTGGCTGCCCTTGACCGTGGGCTGGTAGGTGCCGAGCACCTCGACGGCCGCGCCATCGCGGCGGGAGCGCGTTTCGGCCACCACCACCCGGTAATAGGGTTTGTGGACGGCGCCGACGCGGCTGAGACGGATTTTGAGTGACATGACGGAATTCTGCGGAGCGGTTCTGTTTGGAAAAGCCGTAAAGTGCACCGGGCCGGAAATGGCTTGTCAAGCATCGACTCCCGCCGCTCTTTTGCCTGTTTATGCTCAAAGCCGGCATCGTCGGCTTGCCCAACGTCGGCAAGTCCACCCTCTTCAACGCCGTCACCCGCTCGCGCAAGGCGGAGGCGGCCAACTATCCGTTCTGCACCATCGACCCGAACGTCGGCGTCGTCACCGTGCCGGACGACCGCCTGCCCGTCCTGGCCAAAATTGCCAAGACCAACGTCCTCATCCCCGCCGCCGTCGAGTTCGTCGACATTGCCGGCCTGGTCAAGGGCGCCAGCCAGGGCGAGGGCCTCGGCAACCAGTTTCTATCCAACATCCGCGAAGTCGACGCCATCGTCCACGTCGTCCGCTGCTTCGAGGATCCCGACGTCATCCACACCATGAGCACGGTCGACCCCGTGCGCGACATCGAGATCGTCACCACCGAGCTCATCCTCGCTGATCTCGACGCCGTGACCAAGCGGATCGACAAAACCCAGAAAAAAGCCAAGTCCGGCGACAAGGAAGCCGCCGCCGAGCTGGCCCTGCTCGAAAAGCTCACGCCCCACCTCAACGCCAACAAGCCGGCCAACACCCTCCCCGTCCACGAAGACGAGGCGCGCCTGCTCAGACTTTTCCAGCTCCTCAGCGCCAAGCCGGTGATCTACGCCTGCAATGTCGCCGAGACCGACCTCGCCACCGCCGAGCAGAACCCCTTCGTCCAGAAAGTTGCCGCCTTCGTCAAGGCGCACCACGACGCCGCCTACGTGCCGATCAGCGCCAAGATCGAATCCGAACTCGTCGACCTTCCGCTCGACGAAGCCAGGGCCTTCCTCAAGGACCTCGGCGTCGACGACTCCGGCGTGTCCGCGCTGATCCGCGCCACCTACGCGCTGCTCGGACTCATCACCTACTTCACCGCCGGCGAGAAGGAGGCCAAGGCCTGGACGATCAAGCGAGGCACCAAGGCCCCGCAGGCCGCCGGCGTCATCCACACCGATTTCGAGAAAGGCTTCATCAAGGCCGAGGTCGTGAGCTACGAGGACCTGGCCAAGCTCGGCAGCGTCCACGCCGCGCGCGAAGCCGGCAAGTACCGCCTCGAAGGCAAGGACTACGTCTTCCAGGATGGCGACGTCGCGCTGTTCCGGTTCAACAACTAGTTTTGAACCGCTAATGGACGCTAATTCCCGCTGATAAGATAGAAGTTTTGAAGATCTAACTTTAGCTCAGAAGAATTTTTCTAGTTTTTCATTAGCGTCGATTAGCGCAGATTAGCGGTTAAACCATGCATACGCGCAGGCGCATCGTCATCGCGGGCGGCGGGGCCGCCGGATTTTTCGCCGCCATCACCTGCGCCGAGGCCGACCCATCCGCCGAAGTCGTCATCTATGAGGCCACCGCCCATCCGCTCGCCAAGGTCCGCATCTCCGGCGGGGGGCGCTGCAACGTCACCCATGCCTGCTTCGAGCCACGCGAGCTCGTGAAATTTTATCCGCGCGGCGCGCGCGAACTGCTCGGGCCATTCACCCGCTTCGGTCCGCGCGAGACCGTCGCCTGGTTCGCCGACCGAGGCGTCAAACTCAAAACCGAGGCCGACGGGCGGATGTTTCCGATCACCGACGATTCCGCCACCATCGTCGACTGCCTGCAAAACGCCGCAGCCAAAGCCGGCGTGCAGCTCGTCACGCGCTGCGGGATCACGTCCGTGACCCGCCCTGAGCCTGCTCGCGGTGAGCTCGTCGCATCCGCCGAACGGGCGGCGAACCGGTTCTCCCTCACCCTCACGACCGGCGAAATCTTAAAAGCGGATCGCCTGCTCCTTGCCACCGGCGGCACCAAGGGCTCGGCCGGCCTGACCATCGCGGAAAAACTCGGCCACACCATCGTCCCGCCGGTGCCGTCGCTCTTCACGTTTCACATCGACGACTCGCGCCTGCGCGGACTCGAGGGACTTTCCATGCCGCTCGCGAGCGCGACCGTGCGCGACACCCGCCTGCGCGCGAGCGGACCCATCCTCATCACGCATTGGGGACTGAGCGGACCGGCCATCCTCAAGCTTTCGTCGTGGGGCGCGCGGGAACTGTACAACGTCGATTACCGCTTCACTCTCGGCCTCAACTGGGCCGAGCCGCGCCCGCCGGCAAAGGTTCAGGCGGAACTCGAAGCCGAGCGCACGGCGCATCCTCGCCGCCGGGTCGCGACCGCGAATCCGTTTTCAATTCCGGCCCGGCTTTGGGAACGGCTGGTCGTGGCCGCCGGACTCGCCCCGGACATGATCTGGACCCATGTATCCAATAATCTATTACGATCGCTCACCGCACAGGTCGCGTCGGCGGAATTCGCCGTGACCGGCAAGAGCATGAACAAGGAGGAATTCGTCACCTGCGGGGGCGTGAACCTGCGCGAGGTGGATTTTTCCACGATGAAAAGCCGGATCTGTCCCGGACTCTATTTCGCCGGCGAAGTACTGGACATCGACGGCCTGACCGGCGGCTTCAACTTCCAGTCCGCCTGGACCACCGGCTGGCACGCCGGACGGACGATGGTTGGTGTTAAAAGACCTTGATCTCAATTCCCGCTTTCCTGAGTTCCACATTCAAGCGCTTCGCAAACGCCATCGCATTTGGGCCGTCGCCGTGGAGGCAAATCGTGTCGGCTTTGAGAGCGATATCGGCTCCATCGGTCGCGCGGACCTTGCCTTCACGAATCAAGCGCAGCACCTGCGCGACGGCGGCATCTTCATCGGTAATGAGCGCATTCGGCTGTGAGCGCGGCGTGAGCGAGCCGTCAGGCTGATACGTGCGGTCGGCGAAAACCTCCTCGGCCACGCGCAGTCCGCGTTCGCGTCCGCCCTTGATCAGCTCGCTGCCGGCGAGTCCGAACAGAATCAATTTCGGATCGACCGCCCGGACAGCGTCGGCGATCGCGCCGGCCACGGTGGCGTCGCGCGCGGCGAGATTATAAAGTCCGCCGTGCGGCTTGACGTGCCGCAGCGGCGAGATCGCGCGCAGCGCGAGGATCTGCGCCTTGACCATCGCGAAAATTTCCGCGGGCGGCAGCGCGAGCTCGCGCCGGCCGAAGTTTTTCTTGTCGGCGAAACCCGGGTGCGCGCCGACGGCCACGCCGTGTTTTTGTGCGAGCGCGACAGTCGCGCGCATCGTCGCCTCATCGCCGGCGTGTCCGCCGCAGGCGATGTTGGCCGAGGTGATGAGCGGCATGAGCTCAGCGTCGTGTCCGGCGCCCTCGCCCAGGTCGCAGTTGAGATCGATGCGATTCATCATCCGAGCCAAAATTGAACCACGGAGGCACAGAGGACACGAAGAAAACCGCGGACTTCCAATCAAACGAAACCACGGATTGCACAGATCTACACGGATTGGAGGTTTTTCGATCCACGCCCGTCCGTGTAATCCGCGGTGAAAATATCTTCAGCGGACCATCCCGAAGCGACGATGGTGTTCCGGTCCGATGAAATTGTTTATCCTGTTTAAAATCAGTCCGATGTGCGCCAATTACCAGCGGCCGATCGCTAAATTTCTAGGGGTCTATCCGCAATCGCGCTGGGGTGGTCACCCACTCGTCATTTTTCGTGCAAATCATATGCTCAAGGGGTGATTCATTTGGCTTCAGAACCCGCGCCGCCCGTCCCTCTCAAGGGGAGCCGTCGCCCCGCGCCACTCCTGCGGGAATTGAAGAAGCATCTGCGCCAGAATCGCGATCTTTTGCTCGAGAAATGGAGCCAGCAGCTTGAGGCCGCGCCGCTGCATGCGACGATCGACCGGAAAACCATCATCGAAAAGGCGGCTTTTGTTTACGACGATTATTTAGCAGCGCTGGCATCCGGCCGGGTGGAGTCATTGCAATCTTATTTCGCCCGCCGGTTGCCCAGCGAATTGCTCGACTGCGGCCTGGAGCCGCGCGACGTTTTCCGCGTCATCGTCCTGCTGCGGGACTTGCTGACGAACGGCCTGCTCGGCCGCTCGCTTTTCGTGAAGTTCCGCCACGCCTGAGATCGGCGCGGCGGCCCGGCGCTGCCCGGCCGGGGGGCCATTGCCATCGGGTTTTCCATGGTTTGGCCCCCGGGCGGTACCCGGTGGGGTAAACACCTACTAGGATCCTCGTCTTTTTCCCGGTAAAAACTGCCGTCCGGCTGAGCCTCCCGCTCTGCGAGAGAAGGTTTTCCGTTTTCAGCCGCAACTCACCTTCCCGAAGCAATGAAAAAAAAGAGCCCCCGCAAAATCGAACCTCTCACCTCTTCGTCCACCAAGCAACGCGCCGATTACAGCGATCCGTTGTTGCGCGAGCTGGTGGCGCACCTTCGGCAGAACCGCACCCAGCTGCGCGAGGAATGGGCCCGCCGCATCACCGACGCCCAACTCCTCACCGCCATGAGCAAGGAGGAAATCTTTTCCGAGGCGACCTCGGTGTACGACAACTACGTCGAAGTGCTCGAGACCGGCAGCGTGGAGGCCCTCCAGGCCTACGCCCGCAATCTCTCCGAGCGCATCATTCCCCGCGGCGTCGAAACCCATGAAGTGCTCGGCATCGTCCTCCTCCTCCGCGACGTGCTCGCCCGTTCGCTCTTCAAAAAATACCAGACCGATTTCGACCTGCTCAACCGCGTGCTCGACTCCTACGAGCCGGCGGCCAACCGCATCGCCAACACCGTGGGCGTGAGCTTCGTGCAGGAACGCGAGCGCGTCATCCGCCAGCAACAGGAGGCCATCCGCGAGCTCTCCACGCCCGTGCTCCAGGTGCGCGAACGCCTGCTGATTCTGCCCATCATCGGCGTGATCGACGCCCATCGCGCCCGGCAGCTGACGGAGCAGCTGCTCCGCGGCATCCGCGGCAACCGCGCCAAGGTGGTGGTGGTGGACATCACCGGTGTGCCGACGATTGACCAGACCGTGGCCAATCACCTGGTGAAGACGGTCGAGGCCTCGCGCCTGATGGGTGCGAGCGTGATCATCACCGGCCTCTCCGCCGAAATTGCCCAGACGCTGGTG
This sequence comes from Opitutaceae bacterium, assembly GCA_035650695.1. GTDB lineage: Bacteria > Verrucomicrobiota > Verrucomicrobiia > Opitutales > Opitutaceae > DASRHD01. The sequence goes on along the minus strand of DASRHD010000394.1, from coordinate 878 downwards.
ACGATCGGCGTCGATTTGAGCAAGATGAACGCGGTCGGCGACCTCCAGGGCGGCATCGAAGAGGCCGAACGCCTGCTCGGTTACAAGGTCATCAGCACTCCGGAATCGCCTGCCTCCGCCTCGAAGGAGACCGCAGCCTGACCCCGTCATGGCGGTTCCCGTTCTCAAGCAGGGCGATTATCTCATCGCCAGCATCCAATCGGTGCTGTCCGACGCCGACCTGTTACTGCTGCGCGACAAGCTGAGCGGGAGCGTCGGCGAGTTTCGTTCCCGCGGCGTGATCATCGACGTGACCGTGCTCGACGTCATCGACTCCTTTGCCACCCGCACTCTGCGGGCGATTGCTCACATGCTCAAGCTGCGTGGAGCGGAAACGGTCATCGTGGGCATCCAGCCGGATGTCGCCTTCGCGATGGTGGAACTCGGTTTGACGCTCGAAGGAGTGGGCACGGCATTGGACTTGGAAGAAGGGCTGGCGTATCTGGACACGACACTGGGTACGAAGAAAACCATGCAAAATCCAGGTCATGGAAAGTGAACTCCACACCGAGATTCAATCCGCTGCCGATATTGTGACCGCCCGGCAGCGGGGCCGGACGCTGGCGATGGAAATCGGATTCGCCGGCGTGGACGTGACGTTGGTGGCGGCGGCGATTTCAGAAATCGCGCGCAACATCGTCGATCACGCCCGGCGGGGCGAAATCGTCCTCAGCCGGGTGGAAAATACGCATCCGCACAGTCGCAAGGGCATCCAGATTGTGGCGCGCGACGAGGGCCCGGGCATCCGCGACGTGGTCAAGGCGATGCAGTACGGCTACTCGACCCGCAAGGGCCTCGGCGTCGGCCTGCCGGGCGCAAAATGGCTGATGGATGATTTC
>DASRHD010000393.1:0-3049 GCA_035650695.1 Opitutaceae bacterium | reverse complement strand
ACGCAGTACCTCAAGACCGCGCTGTCGCAGTTCCACTTCGGCAGCACCACCGGTCCGACCGCCCTGACCGGCGCCACCGGTCTGCCGATCACCGCCATCCAGTACAACTGGTCCGATCCGGGCAATTACGGGGGCGAATACATCGCCCAGAAGAAGGGCAACTACACCGTCGGCTACCCGGTCTACGCCACCAACATCGAGACCAACTACACCTTCTCCCGCGGACCGGCGAAGGGCTTCGGCCTGGGCGGCAGCCTCGCCCTGTCGTGGTATTATCGCTCGTTTTACTTCATGACGTCCGACCGTGGGATGCATCTCTACTCCCAGCCGATCATGAATCCGCAGATCAACCTGTTCTTCTCCTATGAACGGAAGTTCCGCCGGCTGACTTTCCATACCCAGCTGAACATTCAGAATCTGTTCAATCGCTACGTCATCAGCGTCAGCCCGAACAATGGCACCGGCTTTGCCCGGATGTCCAATGTCAGCGGCGTGATGTATGGCCAGCCCCGCAACTACGTTTGGAGCACGAGATTCGACTTCTAGCCGGGGCGCCGGTTTGATTGCATCGCGGGGTGCTTCGGCAACCCACCACTTCGGCCACGGCCGGGAAGCCTTTTGCCTTCCCGGCCGTTTGGTCTGTCCTCCTGCTCATTGCCGCCGTCCTGCTCGCTTATCTGCCGGCCCTGCGCGGCGGATTCATTTTTGACGACAATGTCTTCCTCACCGCCAACCCGCTGATTCAGGCGCCGGACGGACTGCGCCGGTTATGGTTCACCCGCCAGGCGGCCGATTACTGGCCGGTGACCTCCTCCACCCTCTGGCTGGAATGGCGCCTCTGGGGCTTGAATGCGGCCGGTTATCACGTCACCAACGTGATTCTGCATGCCGTCGAGGTGCTGCTGTTTTGGGCTTTGTTGCGACGGCTGAAAGTGCCGGGCGCCTTTTTTGCCGCGCTCGTCTTTGCCCTTCATCCGGTGAATGCCGAGACCGTCGCCTGGATCACCGAGCGGAAGAACCTCATGGCCATGCTCTTTTTTCTGCTCGCCCTTTTCTGGTTTGCCGGTGGCCGCCGCTGGGAATACTGGCTTAGTTTGCTGGCTTTCACCCTCGCCATGCTGAGCAAGGGCTCGGTCGTGGTGCTGCCGGTGGTTCTGCTTGGGCTGATCTGCTGGGATCGCCGGCCGGAATGGCGGGATCTGCTTCGGCTCGCTCCCTTTTTCGCCGTGGCCGGCGCGCTCGCATTTTACGAGGCGCAATTCTCCACCGTGCTGGCGCCCGCCTACATGCAGCCGCTGAATTTTCTTGGACGCGTATTGCGTGCGGGCGCCATCATCGGGTTCTATCTCGGAAAGGTTCTCTGGCCGGCCGGCCTTTGCTTCGATTACGGGCAATGGAAGGTGCAGCCGGCCGATTTCCGCTGGTGGCTGCCGCTGGCCGCGGTGCTGGCGTTGACCGCCGCACTCTGGATCGGGCGCCGGCGAAGCGGGATCCGGGCCGCGCTTTTCGGCTGGGGCTACTTCTGCGTCGCACTGGGGCCGGCGCTGGGTTTCGTCGAGGTCGGATTCATGCGTTATTCGCCCGTCTCGAACGTCTACGCTCATCTCGCGCTGCTGGGGGTGGCGGCTCTCGCCGGTGCCGGCGGCGCGCGTCTGGTCGCAATCGCCCGCGGCATGGGTCATCCCAGCCCGTCCCTCCTCTTCGGCGCAGCGGCGTCCATCGCAGTCGGCTTCGCCGTTCTCACCTGGAAGCAGAGCCGGATCTATGCCGATGCCGTCACACTCTATCGCGACACCGTCGCCCAGAATCCGTCGTCCTGGCCCTCGCAGGTGAACCTCGGCGTCTTGCTCTACACCGCCGGCAACGGAACCGAGGCGGTCACGCATCTGGAAAAAGCCGTCCAGCTCAGGCCGGATTATCCCGAGGCGCACAACGATCTCGGCAACGCCTACCTGCAGACGCGGCGATTGGCCGATGCCCGGCGCGAATATGAGCAGGCTCTGGGCCTCTCGCCCGATTACGCCGAAGCGCACAACAACTTGGGCGTGGTCCTGGCCGAATCGGGACGGGTGACAGAGGCGATCGCCCAGTTCGAGGAAGCCTTGCGGATCGACCCGGATTTTCGCAACGCCCGGCAAAATCTCGACCATGCCCGTTCGTTGGAGCAATCTGCTCCTCCTTTTCGCTGAAATGCGCCCTCCCGTTCCTTCCGCCCGCCGCTTCAGCAGCAAGACCCGCACCCTGCAATGGATCGACCACCGGCTGGGGGCGCCGGCCTGCGCCGTTCTCACTCTGCTGCGAAAAATGAGCGGCCTTTTTTCCGGCCGGCGGCGCGAGGCCCCGCCGCAAAGCATCTTGTTTCTGAAGCTCGCCGAACAAGGATCGACCGTGCTGGCCCACGACGCCATCCGCGCCGCGGTGGCGCGGGTTGGCCGCGAACAGGTTTACTTTCTCGTTTTTGAGGAAAACCGGTTCATTCTCGACGCCCTTGGCCTGATTCCGCCGGAAAATGTCTTTGCCATCAGGACAAGCTCCTTCTGGGCGATGGCGGCCAGCGCGCTGCGGCAGCTTCGGGCGATCCACCGGCGCCGGATCGACGCCTGCGTCGATCTGGAATTTTTTGCCCGCTCGTCCGCAGCACTCGCCTATCTTAGCGGCGCACCCGTCCGGGCCGGTTTTCATGCGAGTTTCGGCGGGGGTCCCTATCGGGGGGACCTCCTGACTCATCCGGTGGTGTACAATCCGCACCTGCACACCAGTGCCGCCTTCACCGCACTCCTGCAGGCGCTCGAAGCCAGGGCGGACACTCTGCCCCTGCTGCCCTTCGTGCCTGCGCCGCCCACGCCGCCGCCGGCCTTCGTGCCGGAGGCCAGCGAACAGCAACGCGTCGGGGAGTTGCTGTCGCGCCTGGGAGTTCCGCCCGGCCGGAGACTGATTCTCCTCAATGCCAACGCCGGCGACCTGCTTCCGCAACGCAAGTGGGAGGGCGCGAACTACGTCCAGCTGGCGCGCCGCCTTCTGGCGGAGCTGGCCGACCTGGCGATCGTCT
>DASRHD010000392.1:0-2392 GCA_035650695.1 Opitutaceae bacterium | reverse complement strand
CTGCTTCTCATCTCCTCCAAGCCGAATCAGCCGCTCGGCCACTCGCTTCAAGATTTCGTCGGACGCCTCGATAAGAGCAGCGGCAATGCGCCGCATGTGTTCAAATGCCTGATCGACCACAACGCGGCGGTCGATCACGAAGAAGATCCGGCGCGGTCCCTGGCCGCGCACAGCCATGGCAAACAGTGCGATATCAATGCAACTCGTCTTGCCGCTCGCCGTCGGCAAGTCGAGTGAAGCCGGCCAACTGCCCGCGCAAACGTGCTCGGCGAGGCGCACCTGCCACGGGAAAGGATCGCGACCTTGGTTTATGGCGCGGTAAAAAGCCGCAAAATGCGAGGAATCGATCGGCGTCATTGCGCTTCCTTTTTCCACATGGGCCGGAACAGCCCATATCCGCGAAAACGGCCGCGGCCTACCAGCATCGGACCGCGAAGTGATTGAGTAAAGGTGGCGCACACATGCACCTGATAACGGCAGAGCTCGGGGCCACCGTCCGTAAACGGCGGCATGCTTTTGGCGTGCCCGGCGCCAACGTGATGAGAAACGCTGTGAACCGCGATCTCTCTCGGCTCAGGGAAGCCGGCGGAAACGAACGCTTCTCGCACGATGCGCTCGACATCGCCCTCGCGGTTCTTTTTTGGATAATGGTGCAAGACCACCGGTGTCACGCTGCCCCATTCCCAGGCGGGCCCGGTCCACGTTTGACGCCGTAAAGAAACAGGAGGCCGCTCGCGCGTCTCGCGGCAAAAAGTCAATCTCCAAGTCTCCGGGTTGGACCATAACGAGATCGTACGATCTTCGCCCGTTTCTGGATTGAAGAGCAGATTCCCAAGGACACGGCGCAATTCGGTAGCGTGCCCCGCTTCCCCTAGTCCTTTGGGCAATGCCATAGCCATCCCCATTACGTGCCCATCGGCGAAATCGAACCCTACGTAAGGGAGCGGAAAAAACGCGACGTGGGGGCGGCGCGTGGCATTCCCGTTTTCATCGTGACCGCTCAGCCATTCCGGCACCTGTTCGCCCGCTGCTTTCATGGCAGCATTGCGAAGCGCGGATGTGAGACGAAGCGTCGGCTCCAACCCGAGCGCCGATCCGTCTTCCTGAGCGAGCACAATGAAATCCGCATCGAACGGGCCATCGATAACCGGTTCGCGAGTGTCGCTTTCCGGCTTGCCGTATCCCGCCCAGCGATGAAGCTGTGGGCGGCGGTACGCGGGTCGCTCGCCGCCGAACTTTTCCGTCAATTCCTTTTTAAGCCGGCCTTTCTCTTTCCCTGTGGCGTCCGCGAGCGAGTCGTTTATTCGCTCGAATTCCTCGATTGCGGCGCGGTTGAACGAATCGACGAGCGACCGCATCGTCCCGGGCGATGCAACGCGCAAGCGGTAATCATATGCGTCCGCACCGGGCGTCAAGTTCGGTGCCGGTTCCTGTCCTTCAGGAACAATCCACATCTGCACTGCAGAACTGGAATGTCCGATGCGAGTCACCTTGCGGCAGATGCGATCGAGAGCAGAACGGAGCGATGGTTCCGGCGAGGCGTTCCAGATCAGAAAGACCGAATCTTCATACGGGCGCACGCGGGGAAAGGCGCGGTCCTGGCGCGGACGCTTGTCGATGCCGCCGGTTTCATCGTTCACAGGCACGTAAGCGCGCACCGGGCTCCGTTCATCTGCGCCGCTTGCCCGCAGCGCAGGCGGGGGAGCCGTTTCCAGCCATTCCAGCGCGGCGCGCTCCGCCGGATCTTCGCCCGTTTCAAAATGCGCAGCAGCCATCGCCATGAAGACCCGGCCCGGATGGGGCGGCCATTCGGCGTTCTGCCGGGCCAGGTTCGTCGCTGCGGCGTAGCCGGTCAGATACCGAACCCCCAGCGCGATCATGCACCCTCCGCATCGCCTTCCGCCGCCATCTTCTCCTGGCTCGCCCGCACCAATTCCACCAGTTCCGCCGACGGCTTCAGTTCCAGCTTTTCCTTCATCCAGTTCAGACCTGCCGATTCGGCGGCCGCAATGGCCTCCTTGAGGAGGTCAATCGCCTGCTGTCCCGTGATTGTGTAATTCCGAAGGGCCTCGCCCGGTGTGGACAGCAGTTCCCATACGCGAGGCGCGGCCGGACGAAGATTGCACCGCGACCGCAGGCTCAGACCGCGTTCCGTGGCCAGAACGCCGGCGCAAAGGGCGATGGCGGCGAGCACGGTTCGCCCCGCATCGTCTCGCGCTGGGTCGTTGGCGCCGTTTATTGGGAATCGGAGTTTGCGGAGCGCGCCTAGCGATACCACTGTGGTTTGCTCCGCAAAGCGGCAGCGGATACCGCCCAGAAGTTGGCTCCCTTGTTTGGGAAATATCACATTCCCGTGATTGAGATTTGACGGCTTAACCCCGCCCTTCTTGTC
>DASRHD010000391.1:0-4366 GCA_035650695.1 Opitutaceae bacterium | reverse complement strand
CTGGAGCCGCCGCCACACGATCGGCCAGCTGCAGGAAATCCTTTCCACCTGAATTGCATGCCACCGCTTCCCGTCATTCCTGAGACCGCGCCTTTCACGCCGGAACAACGCGCCTGGCTCAATGGTTTTCTCGCCGGCCTGTTCTCCCGCGGCCCGGTCGATCCGGTGGCCCAGGCCGCCGCGCCCGCCGCCGAGGCGCTCAAGCCGTTGACGATTCTTTTCGGGTCGCAGACCGGCACGGCCGAAAGCCTGGCCAAACGCGCCGCCAAGGAAGCCGGCCGCCAGGGCTTCGCCGCCACCATCATGGACATGGCGCAATTTTCCCCGGCCAAGCTCGCCCAGGAAAAAAATATGCTCGTCATCACCAGCACCTACGGCGATGGCGAGCCGCCGGACAATGCCAAGGCGCTGCACGCCGCGCTCGGCGCCGCCGACGCGCCGCGCCTGGCCGGTTTGCGCTTCGCCGTCTGCGCCCTCGGCGACACCAATTACATCCAGTTTTGCCAGTGCGGAAAGGACTTTGACGACCGGCTGGAAAAGCTCGGCGCCCTCCGGGCCGCCGCACGGATCGACTGCGACCTCGATTACGAACAAAAATTTTCCGCCTGGCTCGCCACCGCCCTCGCCGCCCTGGCCTCGGGCGACGCCACCGCCAGCACCCAATCCGAAATCCAAAATCCGAAATCCGAAATTTCAACAGAGTCCTCCGGCCACAGCCGGAAAAATCCTTTTCCCGCGCCGCTGCGGGGTTCGCGCGTACTCAACGCCGCCGGGTCGGCCAAGGAGGTCCGTCATGTCGAGTTTTCGCTGGAAGGCTCCGGCCTGGCCTATGAGCCGGGCGATGCGCTCGGCGTGTTTCCGCAAAACTGTCCCGAGCTGGTCGCCGAGGTCCTGAACGTGCTCGGTTGCGACGGCGAGGAAGCTGTCTCCGTGCCGGACGGCGGCACGACTTCCCTGCGGCATGCGCTGACCGCCCATTACGATCTCGGCAAACCGTCGCCGGAATTGATCGCCCGCTATGCCGCTCCCGCCTCCGGCGGCGGGACGGTCACGGCCACGGCGGTGATGCACGTCATCGATGTCCTGCTGGCGCGTCCCGAGACCCGGCTGGTGCCGGCTGATTTCGTGCGCTTGCTCCGTCCGCTCCAGCCGCGACTCTATTCGATTTCCTCCAGCCTGCGGGCTCATCCCGGCCAGGTGCACCTCACCGTCGGAGCGGTCCGCTACGAGGCCCACGGCCGGGTCCGGAAGGGCGTTTGCTCCACGTTTCTTGCCGATCGCTGCGCGGTGGGCGCGACGGCGCCGGTCTATCTCCATAAAAACAGCGCCTTCAAGCTCCCCGCCGATCCGGCCGCGCCGGTGATCATGGTCGGACCAGGCACGGGCATCGCGCCGTTCCGGGCCTTTCTGCAGGACCGCCGCGCCTCCGGCGCAAGGGGAAAAAACTGGCTTTTCTTCGGCGATCAGCGCGCCGCCGTGGATTTTCTTTATCGCGACGAGCTCGACGCTTTCCGCCGTGACGGCTGCCTGACCCGGCTCGACACCGCGTTCTCGCGCGATCAGGCGGAAAAAATCTACGTGCAGCACCGCATGCTCGAGGCCGCCGGGGAGCTTTATGCCTGGCTGGAGAGCGGAGCGTATTTTTATGTCTGTGGTGACGCCAGCCGCATGGCCAAGGATGTCGATGCCGCCCTGCACAAAGTGGTGGAAACGGCCGGTGGGAAAACCGCCGCACAGGCCGCCGACTACATTCAGGCGCTCAAGGCCGCCCGACGTTATGCCCGCGACGTCTATTAGCCGTGGTCGCGCCGCAAAAAAATTTCTCGCTGATCGACGAGCTCCTCGCCGAGCAGCAGCAATTGCAGACTCCGGTGGCGCGCTTTGCCCGCGCCGCCGGCGGCAGTGACACGGCGCGGAACTCCGCCCCCAGCGTCCAGCTCATTCCGCTCACCGCCCCCGGCCCCGGCGAACAATACGCCTTCGAGGTCGACCTCGATGCCTGCAGCGGCTGCAAGGCCTGCGTGGCCGCCTGCCATTCGCTCAACGGCCTCGACGAGCATGAAACCTGGCGCGACACCGGGCTGCTCGTGGGCGGCGATGAGAGCCACCCGTTCCAGCAAATTGTCACCACCGCCTGCCACCATTGCGCCGATCCCGCCTGCCTCCATGGCTGCCCCGTGCTCGCCTACGAAAAGGATCCTCTCACCGGCATCGTCCGCCATCTCGATGACCAGTGCATCGGCTGCACTTACTGCGTTCTCAAGTGCCCCTACGACGTGCCCAAGTACAATCCGGCACGCGGCATCGTCCGCAAATGCGACATGTGTCAGAGCCGCCTCGCCCATGCGGAGGCGCCGGCCTGCGCCCAGGCCTGCCCCACTCACGCCATTCGCATCGTCGCCGTGCATACCGCGGATCTGCCGGCGACGTTTCTGCCCGGCGCGCCCGAGCCCGGCTATACCCGCCCGACCACGCGCTACGTCACTCAACGCCGCCGGCCGGGCAATCTCCGCTCCGCCGACGCCGATGTGCTGCGTCCGCAACCCGCCCACTGGCCGCTGGGGTGGATGCTGGTGCTCACCCAGGTCTCGATCGGCCTGCTCGCCGCCGCGACGGCCCGGCCCGGGCCTTCCCTCCGCATCATTTCCTGGGGTGCGGCGGCGATCGGCCTCGGTGCCAGCGTGCTTCACCTCGGCCAGCCGCTCAAGGCGTGGCGGTGTTTTCTCGGCCTGCGGCGCTCCTGGCTCAGCCGCGAAATCGTCGTTTTTGCGGCCTATTTTATCCTCCTATCGGTGCTGGCGATGAGCCGTCACTCGCAACCGGCCCTGGAAGCGGCCGCCCTGGCGGCGGGGGCGGCGGGAGTTTTCTCTTCAGCCATGGTGTATGCGGACACGCGCCGGAGCGCCTGGCGCCTGGGCGGCACCGCGGGAAAATTCTTCGGCACCGCTCTTATTGCCGGCCTGATTCCGGCATGGCCGGCGGCGGCCGCGGTCGCTCTGGGAGCAAAATTGTTTTTCGAAAATGCCGTGGCGAGGGAAACGGTGGCAACCGCGCGCTTGTGGCGCGGCCCCCTCCGAACCGTGGTGCGTCGCCGCCTCCTCCTCGGCGTGAGCGCGGCCCTGGCACTGGCCGCCGGACTGACCACGACCGGATTTTTCCTGTTTGCCGCCGGTGAGCTGGCCGAGCGATACCTTTTTTTCCGCACCGTTGATGCCCCGAAAATGCCGGGCCTGCCCGCGCCATGAAAACGGCCGTGGAAAAATTGCTGCGCGCGCACGACGGTCCGCTGACCTCCGATCTCGTACTGCATCCCGCAGATTTCGGACTCGGCCGTGTTCCCGCCCGCCTTGCCCCGGCCGATGCCACGACGATGATTTGCGGCTTCTGCAGCACGGGCTGCTCGCTGAAAATCCATCTCAACGCGCGCGGCGAGGCGATCAATCTCACGCCCGATCCGGATCACCCCGTCAATCTCGGCATGGCCTGCCCCAAGGGGTGGGAGGCACTCGCTCCGTTGACCGCGCCCGACCGCGCGCTCACTCCGCTGCTCCGTCCGGCGCCGGGGGGCGCCCTCCTCCCGACCGATTGGGAGACGGCCTTGCGGATTTTTTGCGGGCGCTTTCAGGAGATCCAGCGCCGGTATGGACCGCACAGCGTGGCGGTGCTGAGCACGGGACAGATCGTGACGGAAGAAATGGCCCTCCTTGGTGCGCTGGCAAAATTCGGCATGGGCCTGCTGCACCTCGACTCCAACACGCGCCAGTGCATGGCCACTTCCCATTCGGCCTACACCGAATCGTTCGGCTTCGATGCGCCGCCCTTCGCCTACGCCGACTTTGAGGAGAGCGACGCACTTGTCTTCATCGGAGCGAATCCCTGCATCGCGCATCCGATCATGTGGCAGCGGGTGATGCGCAACCGGCGCCGACCGCAAATCGTGGTGGTCGACCCGCGCAAGACCGAAACCGCCATGGCCGCCACGCACCATTTTTCCATCCGACCGAAAAGCGATCTGGTCCTGCTCTACGGCCTCGCCCATCTGCTCATCGAGCATGGCCGGGTGGACCGCGCTTTTGTCGCGGCCTCCACCCGCGGCTATGAGGCTTTCGCCGCCCATGTCGGCGCCTTTCCGCCGGAGCGGACCTGCGCCGAGACCGGCCTGACGCGGGAGCAACTGGAGCAGTTCGCCGCCCTCATCGGCGATCCCGCCCGGCGGGTTTCCTACTGGTGGACGATGGGCGTCAACCAAGGGCACGAATCGACCCGCACCGCCCAGGCTATCATCAATCTCTCCCTCCTCACCGGCAAAATCGGCCAGCCCGGCACCGGCCCGAACTCGATCACCGGCCAGTGCAATGCCATGGGC
>DASRHD010000390.1:0-4294 GCA_035650695.1 Opitutaceae bacterium | reverse complement strand
GGATAAGTGCGCCCGCCACCGCCTCGGTCACCGAATCATTCATGACCATGAGGTAGCGTTCGAGCGAGCCCCCTCCCTCGATCTGCCCCTTCAGCTCGGCGACCTCCGCGGAAAACCACGCCATGTACTGGTCGGCGCGCGAACGCAGGGCGGCGGCGGCGGCGCGGACGTCCTCCTCGGCCAGCGGCTGGACGGCGGCGGATTCCTCCGCGCTGAGTTTGCCGCCGAAAACAAAGAGAATTCCATAACGCATCGCCGGCGGATACGCCTTGACCGCCAGGGCCAGCGCCTCCGGCAGGTGCAGGCCCTTGCTGCCCGGACGAAACGGCAGAAGCTCGGCCAGGGCGCTCTCGTCGACGTGCGCAATGGCGTTGAGCAACTTTCGGAAATCGCCGCTGACAATGACCGTCTGCGAAAGGCCTTGGGCGAACACGGCAAACTGCCCGAGGGTGGCGAGACTCTCCCGCTGGCAAAACTCGAGCGTGTCGGCCGAGAGCTGGGCCAGCCCGATAGGAAAATTCTCCGGGATTTCCAGCCGGGCAAAATTCTTCAGCAGCTGATTGTCCTTTTCCGTCGCCACCTCCGTCTGCTGCACCATTTCCCCGAAGGGATTGTCGAACGCCATCGTGTCGCGCAGGATGGTGATGAGGTGGTCGACGCGCTCGGCGGAGCCGGCCAGGCCCGGCTGTTCGGCCAGCTCGGCGTAGGTCAGATCGATGTACTTGGCCGGCGTCTCGTCCGGACCGGTCAATGGCCATTCCGCCGTGTCCAGATTCTGGGCGAGGCTGTTGAGCGACGTGTCCACCATGATGGAAGTGTGAAACGCCATGCGAATGTCATCCCAGTCTTTTTCGGTGAATTTTTTATCGGCCATGAGGGGAAGGGACCGCCAAGTTGAAGGAAATTTGCTTCTGGGTCAAAGCAGCTCGCCCTGCTGGATCAATTCCGCCGCAAGTTTGCGGTAATCGTTGGCCACGGTATCGGTTTCCCCGCTGTCCTGGCCGACCAGGATGACGGGCAGGCCGAGGGTGACGGCGCGGCGGACGACGGTGGCGTCGCGAATCTGCGAATCGAAGATCTTGGCGTTGAGCCCCACCCGCTTGGCGGTGCGAAATTGATTCAGCCGAAGCTGCATGCGCATCTTCGGGACTTCGATGTCGATATTGCCCTTGATCGAATTGAAGACCAGGCCCTGGACCTGCGCCGCCGGCCCCATCGCCGCCGAGCGGAAGCTGGCGGAGATGGAGTGAAATTTATGCAGCTTTTCCACCAGCAGGGTGAAACCGATCAAGCTGAGCGCGTCGGGATTGGCCGGTACGTAAATCTCGCGCGAGGAAAAAATGCCGCACTGCGCCGCCCGCAAAATATTCGGCGGGCAATCGAAAAGAATCACGTCGTAGTCGTTTTCGATCTCGGCCAACTGCTCGTAAAACATGACATAGGGCGGCCGCTTCGGGTCGCCCTCATACTCGGCCTCGAGGTCAACCAGGTTGAAGGTGGTGGGGACCAGGTCCAAGCCGGGAAGCACCTGCTGGCCGTTCTTGTCCTCGACCACATCCTTCACCACCAGATCGCGAATCTTCGCCTCGCCCGGCTCAAAAATCGAAAAGATTGCGCCTTTGCCGTCGGCATTGATTTTGTTCCAGCGTTCCAGGCGGAGCAGCCAGATGCTGGCGTTGGATTGCGTGTCCAAATCGAACAGCAGCACGCGCTGGCCGAGCTTGGCCAGAGCCGCCGCGGTGTTGACGATCAGGGAAGTTTTACCAACTCCGCCCTTGTAATTGATGAAGCTAATTTTCCGAGCCATCGCAGTAAAACCGTTAAACCATTATGTGGCAGCGCTTGAACATGCCAGCTCGCCTTTGACCTTCCAGTAAAAAACAAACCTCTTTCACAGGTTTTGAACATTTGGAAGACGCTTCTGTCATCAAATTGTCAACACAACGTCGCTTTGTTTTTACCCGTCTGACGCAACCCCGCCATGCCATCATGGTACTTCATCGTGCTGCATGGGCGCTTTAATTCTCAGTGTGGACGACGAACGCGACGTGACCGAGCTGGTGCATTTCCATCTCACCCGGGCAGGTCATGACGTGCTGACGGCGGCCACCGGCCGGGAGGCGTTGGAGTGCATCCGCTTGCACCGCCCCGATCTCATTTTACTCGATCTGATGCTGCCCGACATTGACGGTCTTGGTGTCTGCGAAATTCTCCGGCACAACCCCGCTACGGCCACGATTCCGGTCGTCATCCTCACCGCCTGGGCGACGACCGACGCCCGGCACCACGGCCTCGACGTCGGCGCGCTCGATTATCTGACCAAGCCCTTCAGCCCAAAAGAGCTGGTGGCACGGGTGCAACGGCTGCTCGATCTCCGGCCGGTGGCGCATCCGCGCGCCAGTTGATCCGGCCGGACTGCGGTCACCGCGGTCAGTTCAGGCTGAAGGCGATCGGCACGCTCATGCGGAAGCGCACCGGCACCCCGTGGCGCGTTCCCGGACTGAACCGCCAGTGTTCCACCGCGCGCAGGGTCGGCTCCGCGAAGATGGCGTCGCTTGCGTTCACCACGCGGGCGTTGTGCACCCGGCCGGATTCATCCACCATAAATTCGACCACGACCTGCCCGGTCAAACCGGTCGTTTTCGCCTCGAGCGGATAGACCGGTGCGACCTGGACGATGGCCCGCGGGGCCGCATCCAGCGCGCTGATTTCGTAGGGGCCTCCGCCGGGTCCGTTGCCAGGCCCTCCTATTCCATCAAACCACGGGCCAGGAACAGAGACATTTGGCAGGCCTCCGATGGGTCCGGGTTCGATCGGGACCATAGTCACTCTATTGTCGTTCGGGATCGGATTTGGAATGTCGGGCTGCTTGATAGGAGGTGAGCCGACGCTTGGGCCGGCCGGCTCGCCCGAATTATCAAGCTTCTCGACGGAGACCGACACCGTGGTTTCATCCGATTTGTCCACTTGGTGCAGCGGTCGCGCTGTTGGAACCATCGAAGGGACTTTGGTAAAACCGAAGAACAGCGCCGCGAGCGCGCCCAGCACAATTATCGCCGGAAGGGCGAAATGTCGTCTTTCAGGGAGGGCTAGTGTGGTGGAGCTCATACCCTGACTACGCCCGACGCCGGCGTTTCTTAGGCGCGCCAAAAAATAAATCCGTCGAAGAGATAAATCCGCCGGCCTACCCCACCGCCCACTTGAAAATCGTGGTGGAAAGCGGCGGGACGGTGAGAACGATCGAGTGGGCAAAGCCGTCGGCCGGGACATCCTCGGCCATGAGGCCGCCGTCGTTACCCAGCCCGCTGCCGCCGTAATACTGGCTGTTGGTGTTGATCACTTCCTTCCACAGACCGCGCCGCGGCACGCCCAGGCGATAATTGCGCCGCACCACCGGCGTGAAATGGCCGACGACCGCGAACAGCGTCTGCTCGAACGGGTCGCTCCGCAGGTAGCTGAGGATGCTGGAGTCGGCGTCGGTGCAGTTGATCCAGCGAAATCCATGGGGATTGAAATCATTCAGGCTGAGCACCGGCTCGCGCTGATAGAGGGCGTTGAGATCGCGCACGAGCAGGCGGACGCCCTCGTGGTCGAGATACTGGCGGAGGTGCCAGTCGAGGCTGGACATGTAATTCCACTCGTGCGACTGCCCGAACTCGCTGCCCATGAAAATCAGCTTCTTGCCCGGATACGACCACATGTAGCCGTAAAGCGCGCGAAGGTTGGCGGCTTTTTCCGGAATGTGCCAGGCTCCCATTTTGAAGAGCATCGAGGCCTTGCCGTGGGTGACTTCATCGTGGGAGAAAACGCTGATGAAATTCTCCGCATACTGATAGAGCATGCCGAAAGTCAGGTCGTTCTGGTGCCACTTGCGGTGGATCGGCTCCTTCGAGAAGTACCGCAGGGTGTCGTTCATCCAGCCCATGTTCCACTTGAAGTCGAAACCGAGGCCGCCGTCCCGGGTCGGCTTGCTCACCCCACCGAAGGAGGTGCTCTCCTCCGCAATCATGAACACGCCGGGATAATAATGGTGCGCGAGGTCGTTGGCCTGGCGGAGAAAGTCGATCGCCTCGAGGTTTTCCCGCCCGCCGTATTTGTTCGGAATCCACTCGCCGGCCGGGCGGCTGTAATCGCGGTACAGCATGGAGGCCACCGCGTCCACGCGCAGCCCGTCGGCATGATAATGCTCCAGCCAGTGCAGCGCGCTCGCGAACAGATAGGAGCGCACTTCATTGCGTCCGAGGTTGAAGATGTACGTGTTCCAGTCGCGATGAAACCCCTCGCGCGGATCGGC
>DASRHD010000389.1:0-2337 GCA_035650695.1 Opitutaceae bacterium | reverse complement strand
CGGAAGGTTTTCAGCCGCGCGCCCAGCCGGATCATGATGGGAATGGTGGCATTCGCCATGTCGATGTCGGAAATGGTGAGGTTTTGCAGATGGCCGCCGTCGACGGAAAACAATTTGATGCCGCCCTCGTGCGCGAGCAGCACGCGGCAGTTCGAAATCTGGATGTCATCGAAATCGGCGAGGGATTCGGTCCCCATCTTGATTGCCGACTCGCCGGTGTTGAAGGTGCAGCCGCTGACGCGGATGCCGCGACAGGGCATGAGGCTGGTGGTCTTGAAGCACAAGGCATCGTCGGTGCTGACGATATCGCAGGCGGTGATGCGGACATTCTGGCAGGAATCGACGTCGATGCCGTCGTTATGCGGCAGGCCGTGGCTGTTGATGCTCACGCCATCGACGGTCACATCGCGGCATTGGAACATGTGCAGCGTCCAGGCGCCGGAGTTTTGCAGGTGGAGATTGCGCAGGGTCACACCGGAGCAGCGGACGAGCTGCAGCAAAAACGGGCGGCGGCCCCAATTCCTGTCCCCGCGGCGAATCTGGGTGTTGGCCAGCGCCCGCCCCTGACCGTCGATCGTTCCGCCGCCTTCAATTGCGATATTTTTCGCATCGACGGCGGCGATAAGAGCGTAACCGACATCGACCCCCAGCCCTTCCTTGAAGGGATCAAGGTTGCGATAGGCATCCAGGGGCACGGCTCCAAGCAGGACGCCATCCGGTTGAAAACGAAGGGTGACGTTGTCGCGCAGCTGCAGCGTGCCGGTGAGAAAACGCCCGGAGGGGATGACCACGGTGCCGCCGTTGTGAGAGCGACAGGAATCGATCGCCTGCTGGATGGCGGCGGTGCTGTCGGCGGTACCGTCCGGGCGGGCGCCGGTTTCGAGAATGCTGATCTGGAACCCGGCGGCGCAGACCCGGCCTGCGGGCGCGGCCAGCAGACCGGCCGCCAAGGCGAGGGAAAATAAAAGCCGCCGCGGGCAGACCGGCAGCCGGACAGGACAGGAGAAGTGCATGGGGAGAAGGAATCCGGCTAAGGTAGCCCGGCAATTAAATCTAGAGGAAAATCCGGGGCAATGCAGGCCTTGCTTTCCACGTAAACCGGAGTTAGCCATTATCGCTCCATGCCCAAGGAAAAAGGGTTACATCCCAACATCCGGCAAATTGCGCGACGCCTCGGTCTGAGTCATACCACTGTTTCCCTGGCGCTGCGGGGGCATCCGCGTATTTCCGCCGGGACGCGCCGGCGCGTACAGGCGGCGGCGGAGGATCTCGGCTACCGGCCGAACGCCTTGGTCTCGGCCCTGATGCGGCAGGTGCGGAGCAACCGCCGGATTGTGTCCAACGAGACGGTGGCCTTCCTCACCGGCGGCAACACGCCGGACCACTGGCGGCGGCATCGGACCATTGTCGAAAACTTTGAGGGCGCGAAGGCCCAGGCGGAGGCGCTCGGGTTCAAGCTGGAGCCGTTCTGGCTGGGGCCGCGGGGACGGGATGCGCAGGCGGGGGCAAAAATTTTGCACACCCGCTCGATCCGCGGTGCGATTCTGGCGCCTTTGCCGGTGCCGCATGAGTCCATTGCGCTGGATTGGGACCACACCGCGGTGGTGGCCGTCGGCTACTCTTTCACCCAGATGCCGCTGCACCGGGCTGCGCATCACCATGTCAACGGCATGCTCACGCTTTACCGGGAGTTGCGCGCGCTCGGCTACCGCCGGATCGGATTGGCGATGACGACCCAGGATATGGTGCGGGTCCAGCATTACTGGCTGGCCGGCCTGCTGGCCGGCCAGTATGTTTTTGGCGGGCTGCCGATCGTGCCCCTGACTTTCCAGGACAGCTCGGAAAAACAAAAGCTGTTCGAGTGGCGCGAGGCCAACCAGCCGGACGTGATTGCCAGCATCGGGTGGGATGTCTACCGCTGGCTACAGGAAAAGCGGATTCGCATCCCATCGGACGTGGCCTTTGCCCATCTCGGGCTGGACGGCGCCTACGGGGGCGTTGCCGGCATCGATCAAAACAGCAAAAGCATCGGCGCGGCGGCAATGGACCTGCTGGTGGGCCAGCTCTATCGCAATGAATATTACGTGCCGAAGCAGCCCAAGATCATGCTGCTCGACGGAGAGTGGGTTTCCGGACGGACGGCGCCCCGCCTCGTTTAAAAAAGTATCGCGTGGCCGTGGGTGCCGGCCTAGCTTTTGACTTTTGCCTCCTTCAAGGGGGGCTGAAAATGCGCCGAAGCATTACCCCTCATCCCCGCTTGCCGCCGCGGCCCGGCCAGTGCCGTCGGCTTCCTCCATGCATCTGTTTTTTTCCAGCTTTCCTGTCGCCGCCTTCGCT
>DASRHD010000388.1:0-7644 GCA_035650695.1 Opitutaceae bacterium | reverse complement strand
TGGCGAAAAATGCCTCCGTCGTCACCATCGGGATTTCCTCGCTCCTCGTCACGCCGGACAACTACGGTTACATGGGCCCGATCAAGGCCGCGCTCGAGTCGTGCGCGCGGTTTCTCGCCAAGTCGTTCAGCGCCGATAGCGAGGTCCGCTTCAACGTCATCGGTTCCGGGCCGCTCAAGACCAGCGCCTCGGCCGGCATTCCCGGCTACCTCGAGAGTTATCTCTACGCCGAGAAGATGACCTTCCGGAAACGCGGGCTTACCACCGGCGAGGTCGCCGCCGCCGCACTTTTTCTCCTCAGCGAGCGGAGCAGCGGCGTCAACGGCTCGACCCTCGTGGTCGACGCCGGCCTCGGCAGCAACTATTTCGACAAGGATGTCATCCGGCTGACGATGCGGCCGGAAAAATGACCCATGCGCTTCGAGCACGTCTGTCTTGAGTCCATTGCCGTGGCGCTGCCGGACGAAGTCTGGACATCGGCGCAGATCGAGGACCGGCTGCGCCCGCTTTACGACCGCCTGAAGCTGCCGGCGGGGCGGCTGGAGCTGATGACCGGCATTCGCGAGCGCCGGGTCTGGCCAGCGGGCATGCGACCTTCCGACGCCAGCGCGGCGGCCGGGCGGGCGGTGCTGGCGAAGTCCGGGCTGGACGCGGAACAGATTGACCTTTTCGTTCACGCGGCGGTGAGCCGTGACATGCTCGAGCCGGCTACGGCAGTTTTCGCCCATCAAAAAATCGGGTTGCCGGCGCGCGCGCAGATTTTCGACGTCTCCAATGCCTGCCTCGGTTTTCTCAATGCCCTGACCATTGTCGGCGCGATGATCGAGGCCGGACAGGCACGATGCGGCCTGATCGTGGCGGGCGAGCACAGCCGGCCGTTGGTGGAGGAAACGTTAAGAACGCTGCTGGACCGGCCCTTCACCCGCAACGAGATCAAGCCATTTTTCGCCAATCTCACCATCGGCTCCGGCGCCGTCGGCGCGGTCGTCTGCCATCGTTCACTTGCGTGCGGGCGGGCCCATCGCCTGATCGGCGGCGCGGCGCGTTCCGCCACCGAGCACAGCCGCCTTTGCCAGGGCGACGCCGTGGCCGCAGGCGGCCTGAGCATGCAGACGGATTCGGAACAGCTGCTGCTGGCCGGCGTCGCGCTGGCCGGGGAAACGTGGCGCGAGTTTAAAACTGAAACCGGCTGGAGCGAGGCCGACCCGACCCGCATAGTCACCCATCAGGTCGGCAGCGCGCATCGGCGGAAACTTTACGAAACGCTGGGACTCGATCCGGCGAGGGATTTTTCCACCTTTGAGACGCTCGGCAACATGGGCTCGGTCTCCTTGCCCGCCACGCTGGCGCTGGCCGCCGAGGCGGGGGCGGTGGGCGAGGGCGATCGCGTCGCCATGCTCGGCATCGGCAGCGGTCTGAGCTGCATGATGCTGGCGCTGGAATGGTGATGAAGGAGGAAAACCAGTCGCCTGCGGTGGGGAGACGGGAGGATCTGCCGACCTGGTTGCAAAAGATTTATCCCTTCGCGCCGCGAAGCTTCGTCACCCCCCGCGGCGCACGGATGAGCTTTCTGGATGAAGGGCCGCGCGGCGACGAGGCCGTGCTCATGCTCCATGGCAATCCCACCTGGTCATTTTATTTTCGCGACCTCATCCGCGAGCTTTCCCCCCGGGTGCGCTGTGTCGCGCCGGACCACGTCGGCATGGGCCTGTCGGACAAGCCGCCGGCTTATGCCTACGATCTGGATGCGCGCATCGATGACGTCGCGACGCTGGTCGCCCATCTCGGCCTGCGCCAGGTGCACCTCCTGGTGCACGACTGGGGCGGGGCGATTGGCTTCGGCCTGGCGGCCCGGCAGCCGGTTGCGATTGGAAAACTGGCGATCCTCAATACCGCGGCGTTTGCCGTGCCGTGGATTCCGCGGCGAATTGCGCTTTGCCGGACACGGTTTCCCGGCACATTCCTGGTGCGCGGGCTGAACGGCTTTGCCGGCCCCGCGACATGGATGGCGATGCACCGTCGGTCGCTGACCGCGGACGAGAAACGCGCCTATCTCTGGCCCTACCGCTCCTGGGCCGAACGGGTGGCGGTGGACGCCTTCGTGAAGGACATTCCGCTCGAGGCCTCTCATCCGAGCATGCCGACGCTGCGCGCCATCGAGGCGGCGCTGCCGCAATTTTGCGACCGACCGGCGCTGATCGCCTGGGGGGGGAAGGATTTTTGTTTCGACGACCGGTTCCTTGTCCGCTGGCAGAAGATTTTTCCGCAGGCGGCAACGGCACATTTCGCCGAGGCGGGCCATTACGTCCTGGAGGATGCGGGCCGGGAAATTCGGGGTCGTCTCCGGGATTTTTTTCTGTCAGGCTCTTGACGATGAAATTCGAGCATTTTGCCCTCAATGTTTCCGATGTCCGAAGCATTGCCCGCTGGTACGTCGAGCACCTCGGCTTGAGAGTGGTGCGCAGCCGCGAGGATCCGCCCTACACGCAGTTCCTGGCCGACGAGACCGGCCGGGTCATCATGGAGCTCTATACCAATACGAGCGCGGCCGTGCCGGATTACGCCGCCATCCATCCGCTCTGCTTCCACATCGCATTTGTCGTCGACGACGCCGGCGCGGTTCAGCAACGGCTGGAGAAGGCGGGGGCAAGATTTTTTGTCGAAGACAATTCTCCGGACGGCACGCGGCTGATCATGATGCGCGATCCATGGGGCGTTCCGCTCCAGCTTTGCCATCGGGCGAAGCCGTTGGGATAGGCAGGCGCCCGTACAGGGCCGCCATTTCCCGCAGATAAGCGGCGCTCTCGTTTTGCAATTTTTCCAACTGCGGGGCGCGGAAGCGCCACTGCCAGTTTCCCGCCTCGGTGCCGGGAGTGTTCAGCCGCGCCTCCGACCCGAGGCTGAGCAAATCCTGCAGCGGGACGATGGCGAGCCGGCAAACCGAGGCATAGGCGGCGCGCAGAAAATCCCAGCTGATTTCATTTCCGCTGATGCGCAAATAGCGCCGGACATGGTCGCGCACCGGCTCGCCGGCCGAGGCGTACCAACCCCGGGCCGTGTCGTTGTCGTGCGTTCCCGGATAAATCACGGCGTTGCGCCGGTGATTGTGCGGAAGGTAGGGATTGTCGGCCTTGTCGCCGAAGGCAAATTGCAGCACGGCCATGCCCGGCAGGCCGGTGGCCGCAAGCAGCTCCGTCACGCTGTCCGCCGGCTCGCCGAGATCCTCCGCGATGATCCGGGCGTCAGGGAAACGGGCGGCGACGGCGCGGAAAAAATCCAGGCCCGGCCCCTTCTTCCATGCGCCCGCCTTGGCCGTGGCCGCACCGGCCGGAACCGACCAATAGGTGTCGAAGCCGCGGAAATGATCGAGCCGGAGCACATCATAAAGTTCGAAGTTGGCCCTCAGCCGGGCAAACCACCAGGCATAGCCGTCCGCGGCGTGCGCCGGCCATTCGTAGAGCGGGTTACCCCAGAGCTGTCCGTCGGACGAAAAATAGTCGGGGGGCACGCCGGCCACCGCCCGGGGGTTTCCGCTCGCCGGATCGAGCTGAAACAACTGCGGCGAAGCCCAGACGTCGGCGCTGTCGCGCGCGACAAAGATCGGGGTGTCACCAATGATGCTGATGCCGAGGCCGGACGCACGGGCGCGCAGCTGCTTCCATTGGCCGAAAAAGAGGTATTGGAAAAATTGATGCGCTTCACTGCGGTCGGCGAGCTGCCCGGCCAGGGGCGATCTCTGCGCCGCGGCATAACAGCGGACTTCGGCCGGCCATTCCCACCAGGGACGGCCGGAAAAATGATCCTTCAAGGCGGAAAAGAGGCCATAGGCCGGCAGCCAGTGCGCGTGCTCGGCTTGAAAGGCGGCAAACTCGCCGTAGGGCGCCGCCGCACGGGCCTGACGGAAGTTTTCGTAGGCTTGGAAAAGGATCGGCCACTTCAGCCGCCAGAGCGCGCCATAATCCACCCGGTCGGAATTGAGAAACACTAGTGGCGCCGGCGCGTTGTCCGGAATCAGCCCGGTCTGGACCAGCGCGAGGAGATCGATCAGATAGGGATTTCCGGCAAATGCCGAAAAACATTGGTAAGGTGAGTCCCCGAAACCGGTCGGACCGAGCGGGCAGACCTGCCAGTAACGGAAGCCGGCGGCGGCGAGAAATTCGAGGAACCGACCGGCGTGGGCGTCGAGGGTGCCGATGCCGAAATCGCCCGGCAGCGAGGTCGGATGGAGCAGGACGCCCGCCGCGCGCTCCTCCAGCCAATCGAAAAGCGGAGCGGGAAGAGGAGAGGACGGATTGAGGCGTGCCATGCCGGAAATCTTTTCACCCCCGGCGGAGCGGGCAAGCAAAGTTACGCGCCGCGCCTCAATTCTTCCGCGCGGCGGACAGATTCTTGCGGGCTTTGCGCCGCTTGGTCCTGGCCAGCGGAACAATGATTACCGGACAGAGCGCTTTCTTCAGCACGCCGCTGGCTGTGCTGCCGATGAGCAGGTCGTAGAAGGCGGTGTGGCCGTGCGAGCCGATGACGATGTAGTCGGCGGCAAGTTTTTTGGCTTGGTCGAGAATGATCGCGACGGGGGAACCGGTAAGCAGGACCGAGTCGGCGGGAACCGCGCCGTCCTGCAGTTCACCGCGCAGCCGCGCCAACTGCCGGGCGGCGGCTTTTTTCGCGATGGCGGTGATTTGAGCGATGTTTTCCAGCATCAAACCATAGTCGCTGGTGATCACCGGCGGCTGGGCAACATGGAGCAGAATGACGCGACCGGCAAACGCCCGCGCCATCGCGGCGGCCTCATCGACCACCGCCTGGGTGACGCGGGAAAAATCGATGGGGGTGAGAATGGTCTTCATGCGCGGATTTCCTGCATATCCAAAGAACGCTACCACGGGACGCTTTTCCCCGGCTCCGCAATGGTTGGCATTTCCCACGCATAACTTGGTGACGCTGCCGGCCGATCGGGCCGGGGTCCGCTGGAGGGCGTCGGAGCCACCGTCTCACCTCGCCATTCCGAGCAGGCCTTCACCGGCCGGGAGGGGAGCGGCCGCAGGTTTGACGCCGCCAAAAACATCGGCAACCGACTCGTCCTGCAGGGAAATCGTCCAGGCTTCCTCCGTGCCGCGGAGGACGACCAAGGCCGTGTCGCCGGGGCTTTTTCGAATTGCGCTCGCTTCCAGCCAGCGGCCGACCGCCTCCGGCAGTCCCAACGAGCCGGCGGTGGAAAGTATCAAAATATCGGCGTGGGCCGCATCGTTCACCGCCATTTTTTGCCAGTGCGAATCATCGAGCAGATCGAACCGCCAGAGCACCGGCTGCAGCTCGACGTCCTCGCTCAAATCCTGGAGCACTTCCTTCAGCACGCCCACCGCTCGCAGGCCTGCCGGGGCGTCCTCATAGGCGACGACCACGCGCAGCGGCACCCCGGCCTCTGGAACGGCGCTTTGCATTGCGCTAGGCGGCGTGAGCCAGCGAGCGGCTGCCTCCCGAGAGCACGTCGGCCGACCCATGCAGCCGTTCACGGTAGGCCGAGGGCGCCTCGCCGGCGATGCGGCGAAACACGCGGTTGAACTGGGAAAGCGACTGGAAGCCCGCCTCGTAGGCCGCTTCGCTCACGCGCTTGTGCGGATTGAGCAGCAGTTCCTTCACCGTTTCGACGCGGAGCCGCGCCAGGTAGTCGACGAAGGTCAGGCCGGTTTCCTTTTTGAACATCTTGCAGAAATAAAACACGCTCATGTTCACCGCCCGCGCCACCTGGGCGAGGGAGAGTTCCTCGCTGTGGTGTTCGGCGATGTAGGCGCGGGCCTTGACGATGGCCGGCGCTTCAGCGGCGGCCCCCTTCAGCACGATCTGGTTGCCGATGGTGGAAAGATGCTGGGCGAAAATGGAAAGGAGGCGCAGGGCCGAGTCGTACTGTTTCCGCGCGATGACGCGGGTCTGGTAATACGCCGCCTCAAGCTGCTTCAGGTCGATGATGGCGCCCCACTTGCTGAGCTGCCGGACCGTGTTCTTGAATTTTTCCTTCGAAGGCTGCCGGAGCATCACCTGCCCGGTTTGGAGATAGGCGAGCACATTGTCACCCAGGCGAATGGGGATGGCCGACTCGGTCAACCCGGCGAAGCATTCGAGGCTCTTGGGCTCGTTATCGGCCGCTTCCTCGATCCGCTGTTGCAACTGCAAGCAGGCGGCGCAGGTCTTGTTGGCCCCCGCCATCAGGCCGCAAAAAGGATTCGATTGCCTCGCGCCGTGCAGCGGCGGCTGGAAGGAGCCGGCGGCCCGCACTGCCAGGGGCAACCCGGTGGTGGTCTGGAAAGCCTGCTCGTAGTCGCGGTAAATTTCCGACTTTTGCAGGTGTGTGACGGTCTCGCGAACATGCTGGACGATGTTGTCTGCGAGTGGGGGAGGAAAGGCGGCGACGGTGTTGAGCATGGATTGAATATAGCAGGTGCGGTCGGCGCCCGAAATTGGAGCCCAGCCCTGTTCTAACTAAGGAATTTTCTTAGTCAGGCTGGGTTTCCGTCTCCGTCCGGCCCGGACAAACAGGTCCGCCTTGCTCCCCGGCTCATCCACCTCCTAGCTATCCGCTATGCCTGTCGCCAAAAACTACGCCGAAATGACCAAACCTGAGCTAATCGCTCTGCTGCAGGCCATCGAACGCGATCTCCTCAAGCATCCCCCGCCGCAGGGCGAGGAGGCGCGCATGCAGCTGGAGCAGCAATTGCTCGCCACCGTCCGGGAATTGCAGGACATCAAGGCCGCTCTCGACGAACACTCTATCGTCGCCATGACCGACGCCGCCGGCAGGATCACCTACGTCAACGACAAGTTTTGCGCCATTTCCAAATATTCCCGCGAGGAACTGCTCGGCCAGGACCATCGCATCATCAACTCCCGCTACCATTCCAAGGAATTTTTCCGCGATCTCTGGACCACGATCGGCCGCGGCCGCGTCTGGCACGGCGAAATTCGCAACCGGGCCAAGGACGGCACTTATTACTGGGTCGATACGACCATTTTCCCGCGGCTGAATGAAACCGGCAAACCGGTGCAATACGTCGCCATCCGCACCGATATCACCGGCCGCAAGGCCGACGAGGTCGAGTTGCAGAAGTTCGCCGCCGATCTCGCCGAGAAGAACAAGGAGCTGGAGACCATCGTTTACACGGTTTCGCACGACCTGCGGTCGCCCCTGGTCAACGTCCAGGGCTTCAGCCGGCAGCTCAACCGCGCCTGCGAGAAAATCCACGCCGCGGCCGCCGCCGCCCAAAGCGGGGTGGTGCGCACCGCGGAATTGAAGCCGCTGGTCGAGACCGCCATTCCCCAAGCCCTGCATTTCATCAACGCCGGCGTGAACAAGATGGAGATGCTGCTCGCCGGCCTGCTCCGCTATTCGCGTCTCGGCCGGATCGCCCTCATCATCCGCCCGCTTGAAATGAACGCGCTTCTCGCCGAGGTTGTCGCTGCCATGAAGTTCCAAATCGACGAAGCCAGGGCGGAGGTGCATGTCGAGCCGCTGCCCGGCTGCCTCGCCGATCGCGAGCAGACCAGCCAGGTTTTCGCCAATCTCATCGACAACGCCCTGAAGTACCGCGACCCGGCCCGGCCGCTGCGCGTCGCCATCTCGGGGCGCATCGATGACGGGCTGGCTGTTTA
>DASRHD010000387.1:0-3449 GCA_035650695.1 Opitutaceae bacterium | reverse complement strand
AGGCAGGCTCTTGCATGGGTCATTTGCGCTTCACTGTGACGTGCGTTACGCCGGGTCCCGCAATGTGTTCGGTGGTTTGATAGCCTAGTGCGGGCAGGTCGAGTCCGGCGAAAAGATTTTCCCCGCGACCCATCAGCACCGGCGCGACGACAAGGTGCATGTCATCGATCAGGCGCTGGGATAAATACTGCCGGATCGTGGAGACTCCGCCGCCCACTCGGACATCCTTGCCACTGGCAGCCTCTCGGGCGCGCTGCAGCGCCACTTCGATGCCCTCGGTAACGAAATAGAACGTCGTGCCGCCGGCCATGACAAGCGGCGCGCGGGCGTGGTGCGTGAGAACGAACACCGGGGTGTGATAAGGAGGCTCTTCACCCCACCATCCCTTCCATTGGTCATCAGGCCAGACGCCGCGGATTGGACCGAACATATTGCGGCCAAGAATCCAGGCGCCGACGTTCTGAAATCCGCGCTGCGCAAACTCGTCGTTGACATCGGTCGTGCCGCCCTTGCCGCCCTGCATCGCCTGAAACGTGCGCGTGGGGAAAAACCACTGAAACATCGCATCGCCTCCTACGCCGAGCGGATTTTTGAGATCCTGATTGGGACCGGCGCCATAGCCGTCAAGGGAGACACTGAAACACTGAACGCGGAGTTTGGACATGAGGAAAGAGTTGGAGGTTCAATTAACCCAACGAACGATGAGTGAAACATCGGACATGAATTCGACGAAATAATTACGCATCACGGAAATTTTTGCAGCGGGAAACACAGGCGAATTCCCGCGAGCGGGCAACGTGTCACAGTGAAGTTCGCGGGTCAGCCCTTGCCGCGGGCTTGGGGGCAAACCGCGTAATCACTTCGAGGCCCATATTAATAACTTGACGGAAGATGATAAAAAACTTTTTCCCATTGTTCACTAATGGAATTTGAGTTCGCATTTGAACTACGGGAGTTAATGCCGGTGAGATATCCCACAACGCCCCTCCTTTTGGCCGGCGCGAGGTGGATGATTCGCGGCAAAATTCCCGCCGGTGCCCGGAGGGCCAAAAAAACGCCGTTTTATCGAGATCAAGGCGGAGCGGTAGTGGCCGTAAGACCCCTCCGCACCCGACCGGACGGTAAAGTTTCTGGAATTCACGGCACCAAGCTCGGCGGCCCGACCCTTGCCATCCGGCAGGGACGAGATGGGCCGGAAATTTCCCTCACCGGTACTACGGAATCGGCCATCTTCCCCATCCCACATCACTCATCCTACCATGAAAACCCCTCCTACCCTGCCCGCCCGGTCGTCCCGCGACCGCCTGCCTTCATCCCTGGCGTTGGTCCTCAGCGCCCTCCTCGTCGCCAGTGCCGCGCATGCGGCCGATAACCAACCGGCGAACGAAGAGGAAGTGGTCCGCCTTTCGCCCTTCACCGTCAGTCAAAGCGAATCGGGATACGAGCCCACCGAATCTTCCACCGGCGCGCGTATCAACGTCCAGCTGGAGAACCTGCCCTTCGCCGTCTCGACGATCAATTCGAACTACTTGCAGGACTTCCAGGTCCTCAACGTGTCGGATGAGCTTGCGTTTTCGAGTTCGTTGAACGGCCTGCGGGACAACGGGCAGTTCAATCTCCGCGGGTTTGGCGGCAACATTTCCCTGCGCAACGGTTTCAGCCGGCTTGGTTCGTTCCAGCCGGTGGAAATTCAAAGGGTCGAGTTCATCAAGGGGCCGGCGGCGGCCGTTTACGGACAGACGAATCCGGGCGGGATTGTGAACTTCATCACGCTTACCCCCTCACCCGTGCCCAGCTTTTCGGCCGATACGATCTTCGGCTCCTATGATTACCAGCACACCGACGTTGTGGTATCGACGGCCAATACGGACAAGTTCGCTGTCGTGGTTGCCGCCCAGTATGAAAACCAGCATTACATAAGCCCGCGGGCGGCCTCGACCGACCGGCTGGCGTACATCGACATGGTGTACAACTTCAGCAAAACGACGAGCTGGAGCTTCGACTTTGACTATGATTACGAGGCCTACACCGGCGGTTCAGCCGGCGTGGCTCTCCCCTTCGTCGACAATGTCCTGGTACCAGCGACCGACCCCCACCGATTCACCAGCATCGCCTGGGGCGTGGTCCATAAGTATTACATCGACTCAAGCCAGTGGAGCCACCGCATCAATTACCAGTATGAAAGCATCTTCCAGAGCAAGCTGGCGAGCTTCCTTGACCTCCGGCTGGCGGGGGGAATTTACGAGGCTCCGCGGTACGTCTACACCACCGGCCTGAGCAGCAATTACGACCCGACGACGGGCAACTTGATCGGCAACAGCGGGCGGCCGAGCTACAACCTTCTGCTCGGCGTCGGCCGGATGGGCGCGATGGACCTTGTCGCCCACTACAACTGGCCTGGCCAGGGCGAGCAACAGACCCTCCTCACGGTCGACTATTACGACAACATCGGCAAGCGGCCGCTCTGGCAGGCGCCGGCCGGAACCCTGCCCACGACGTACAATGTCTTCGCCGGACCGGCGGACCCGCAGCTGCCGCTGGTACGCAATCCCAATCTGAGCGCCAGCTCCAACACCGCCTTCACCAGCCTGGGCATCGTTCCCTTCCAGGCCGTAAGCAACGCCGGCGGCATCATGGAGGACGATTTTGCCGAAACCACCGGTTGCTCGCTCCGCCAGTACGGCAACTTTCTGAATAACAAACTGGTCGTCGCCGCGGGGCTGCGCGAGGACCACGTTCAGCTCTTCAAGGAGTTCCTCGGCGCGAAGGACGGCAATCTCCAGCAGATGGAGACCTTTTATTCCCAGGCTTCAAACAAGTTCACCAAGCAGTTCGGCTTGGGCTGGAAGCTGACCCACGATATCATGGCCTATGCCAATCGCACCGAGTCGTTCGTGCCCAACAGCCCCTCGGCGGCCGCGGCCAGCGGCGTCTCCACTGTCTTTCCGCCACAGACCGGCGTGGGCTACGAAGCGGGTGTGAAAGCGGATCTGCCCGACCACCCTGACCTCAGCTTCACCGCCGACGTTTATACCATCCGACTCGACAACGTGGTCGTGAGCGTGCCGAACCCGGCCAATCCCGGCACGACGGTGTCGGTGGGGGCCGGTGTCCAATACAGCAAGGGCGTCGAGTTCGATGGCAACTGGCAGGCCCTTCCCAACCTCAACATTCTCGCCAGCCTGAGCGGGGGCAATTTCTGGTACGGCTATCAGGGCACCAATACGGCGTTGGTCGGCCTCCAGACCGTAAACGTTCCCCGGTTTCAGGGCACGATGAGCGTCGCCTATCAGGCCACCAAATCCTTGCTGCTGACGTTCGACTGCCGCGCCTTCAGCAGCTTCCGCGTCAGTAATTCGACGGTGAACGGCTCGGTGGCCAACACGACCGCGAGCGACGGTCGCCTGCAAATCAGGGGGCCGGGCTATGGAATCTTCGATTTCGGCGCC
>DASRHD010000386.1:0-2686 GCA_035650695.1 Opitutaceae bacterium | reverse complement strand
GCGAGGTGCAGCCGCCAATTCAACTCATCCTGCCGCGGCGCAAGGTCGAAAAATCCGGCGTAGGCGCTGTAGGGACCGTGGGCAAGGACGTCGTCCCACCAGGGGTTGACCGCCGCCGCCGCCATGTGATTCGGCACGAAGTCGAGGAGGAGGCCGAGGCCCTCCGCGCGCGCCTGGGCGACGAATTCCTTCCACGCCTCTTCACCGCCCAGGTCGGCGCTGATCCGGGTGGGATCGGCCACATCATACCCATGCCGGCTGCCCGGCACGGCCTGGAGGCAAGGTGAAAGATAGACGTGGCTGATGCCGAGCGAAGCGAGGTAAGGCAGGATCTTCCGCGCCGCGGCCAGCGGAAAATCAGCGTGCAGTTGCAGACGGTAGGTCGCGATCCACTCACCGGTCATGTTTGAGCACGACAAAGGAGCGGCCGGCGAGGGTGAGCCTCCGGCCCTTGCGGACAGACTTGCTTCCGATCGGCAGCTCCGGCTGGGCGGTGTCGACGGCGATCTTCCACTCGGCCGGGGGAAGTTCGTCCGGCACGCGAAAATCGACCGGCTCGTGGTGGGCATTAAGCAAAAGAAGAAAGTCGCCGTCGTCGACGTGCTTGCCGGCATGGTCGCGGATTTCCGGCACGTCGCCGCGGAGATACATGCCCAGCGTGCGCATCCAGCCGCCATCCTCCCAGTCGGGCGTCTCCATTCTTTTTCCGTCGGAACGGAACCAGCCGACGTTTTCGCCTTGGGGGGCGGCGTCCGGATCGGTCTCGTAAAAACTGCGGCGGTGAAAGTTGGGATGGCGCCGCCGGTACCGGACCATGGCCGCGGCGAAGCGGAGAAAGGCGCGCCGCCGCTCGTCGAGGTCCCAATGGACCCAGGACAGCTCGTTGTCCTGGCAATAGGCGTTGTTGTTGCCCTGCTGGGTGCGGCTGAGCTCGTCGCCGCCGGAAATCATCGGCACGCCCTGGGAAAACATCAGCGTACACCAGAGATTGCGCTTCTGTCGCTCGCGCAGCGCGACGAGGGCGGGGTCGTCGGTCGGGCCCTCATGGCCGCAATTCCAGGAATTGTTGTCGTCCGTCCCGTCGCGATTGTCCTCCCGGTTGGCCTCGTTGTGCTTGTGATCGTAGCTGGTCAGGTCCTCGAGAGTGAAGCCGTCGTGGGCGGTGATAAAATTGATGCTGGCGGTCGGCCGCCGGCTGGTCCGCTCGTAAAGGTCGGCGCTGCCGTTGAGCCGGGTGGCGATATCGGCATGCAGGCCCATGTCGCCCTTCCAAAACCGGCGCACGGTATCGCGGAATTTGCCGTTCCATTCCGTCCAGCCGACGGGAAATTTGCCGACCTGGTAGCCGCCCTCGCCCAAATCCCAGGGCTCGGCGATCAGCTTGATCGGGGCGAGCGTCGGATCCTGGTAGATCGTGTCGAAAAAAGCGCCGAGGCGGTCGACGTCGTGAAGCTCGCGGGCGAGCGCGGCGGCGAGGTCGAAACGAAATCCATCGACGTGCATCTCCGTCACCCAGTAGCGCAGGCTGTCCATCAGCATCTGCAGGGAATGCGGATGGACCATGTTGAGGGTGTTGCCGCAGCCGGTGTAATCCATGTAATAACGCGGCTGGTCGGCGACGGAGCGGTAATAGGCGAGATTGTCGATGCCGCGAAAAGAGAGCGTCGGGCCGAGGTGGCTGCCCTCGGCGGTGTGGTTGTAGACCACGTCAAGGATGACCTCGATGCCGGCATTGTGGAACCGTTTCACCATTTCCTTGAATTCGCGGACAACGTCACCGGGATGGCCGCGATTGGCGGCATAGGACGGCTCCGGCGCGAAAAAGCCCAGCGTGTTGTAGCCCCAGTAATTGCTCAGGCCCTTGTCGAGGAGATGGCGGTCGTGCAGAAAATGGTGCACCGGCATCAGCTCGATCGCCGTGATGCCGAGCTCCTGGAGATGCCGCAGGATCGGCTCGGAACAGATGCCGGCATAGGTCCCGCGCAAATTCTCCGGCACGTCGGGATGGAGCCGGGTCAGGCCGCGGACGTGCGCTTCATAAATGATCGTCTCATGCCAGACCACCACCGGACGCTGCTCGCCGCTCCAGTCAAAGGCCTGATCGATGACCATGCCCAGCGGGGCGAAGGCGGCGCTGTTGCGTTCATCGCAGGAGAGGTCGCCGTCGGCATGCCCGATCTCGTAACCGAACACCTCGTCGGCCCATTTCATTTCGCGTCCGATCGCCTTGGCGTAGGGATCGAGCAGCAGCTTGTGCGGATTGAAGCGCAGCCCCTTCTGCGGGTCATAGGGACCGTAAACCCGGTAGCCGTAAAGCTGGCCGGGGCCGACGCCGGGAATATAAATGTGCCAGATGCCGTTGGTCCGCTCGCGCAAGCGAATGCGTTCCTCCGCGCCGGCGGAATCAAACAGGCAGAGCTCGACGTATTCCGACGCCTCGGAAAAAAGCGCGAAATTCACGCCCGCCCCGTCCCAGGTCGCGCCCTGGGGAAACGGTGCGCCCGCCTGGTACGGCGCTCCCCGCACCGGTTCGGAGTTGGGAATGGCAAAATTCTCGACGGGAAGGCTCATAAATGCGGGGCCGCACGAGGCCCGCGCCAAAACCGGACGCCCTCGTCGCTCGATGCACCCTAGAACCCGAAACCGCCCACATGTTCCGCGCCACGGACCAGGTTTGGGAAAAGCG
>DASRHD010000385.1:0-15510 GCA_035650695.1 Opitutaceae bacterium | reverse complement strand
GAAACCATACTTTGCAGGACGCTAAAATAGGCTAATCTGGGAAAAATGCCAATCGCGCAGCCAGTTGAACTCAAGGAAAAGGTGCGCCACCTGCCCGACCGGCCCGGCGTGTATCTGATGAAGGACCGCCTCGGCCGGATCATTTATGTCGGCAAAGCCAAGAGCTTGAAAAAACGCGTTTCGTCGTACTTCGCGCCGTCGCGGGCCATGACGGTGCATCCCAAGATCCGGGCGTTGATCGGCCTGATCACAGACTTCGACACGATGGAGGTGAAGTCGGAGGCGGAGGCGCTGCTGCTCGAGGGCCGGCTGATCAAGCAATGGCGGCCGAAGTACAATACCGATTTCACCGACGACAAACGCTTCCTCCTTGTCCGGCTCGATCCGACGGAGGAACTGCCGCGTTTCCGGCTGACGCGGTTCAAGAAGGATGACGCCTCGCGCTATTTCGGGCCGTTCGCGCACAGCAGCCTGCTACGCAAGACCCTGGCGCAAATGCGGCGGCAGTTCGGCATCCTGCTTGGCGACGTCCGCCCGCAACGGCTGGCCGACGGCACGTGGCAGCTTTATGATGACGTGCGCCGGGAGCTGTACGGTTTTCCCAACGCCGTCACGGCCGAGGAATACCGCCGCCGGGTGGACGCCGCCTGCGATTTTCTCGAAGGCCGGTCACGCGAGTGCCTCGAAAGCTTGCGCGGCGAAATGCTTGCCGCGGCGGAAAAGCACGAGTTCGAAAAGGCGGCCGAACTGCGCGACGTGGTCTTCGCGCTGGAGGAAACGTTGAAAAAAACGCGCAAATTCGAGCGCGATCCCTCGCCGGTCGCAGGCGACGAAGAGGCCTTGCGGGCGTTGGGCGAGGCGCTCGGCCTGGGCGGGCCGCCGCGCTCGTTGGAGTGTTTCGACATTTCGCACATTTCCGGCACGTTTGTCGTCGCCTCGATGGTGCGATTCACCGACGGCCGGCCGGACAAGGACCAATACCGGCGCTTCCAGATCCGGAGTTTTATCGGCAACGACGATTTTCGCGCCATGGAAGAGGTGGTGGGCCGCCGCTACCGGCGCCTCGCGGAGGAGCGCAGGCCGTTTCCTGAACTGGTCGTGATCGACGGCGGACGCGGCCAGATCGGCGCGGCGCTGAAGGCCTTCGTCGGCCTCGAGTGCATGCCGCCGCCGATCGTCGGCCTGGCGAAGAAGCGTGAGACGATTATTTTTCCCGACGAGCGTGCGCCACTCAACCTGCCGCTCACCCACCCCGGCCTGCAGCTGCTGCAACGCCTGCGCGACGAGGCCCATCGCTTCGCCAACACCTATAACGCCAAGCTGCGCTCGAAGAAAATCCGCGAGAGCATCCTCGACGATCTGGTTGGCTTGGGCGAGGTGCGCCGCGCGGCGCTGCTCGAGCACTTCGGCGGAATCGACCGGCTGCGTGTCGCGACCGTCGGCCAAATCCAGGAAGTCGACGGCTTCGGGCCCAAGCTGGCGGCCGAACTGCACAATTTTTTGCAGAAGCTGTAAAAATCGGGCCGGCGACGGCCGAACCACGGCGGCGCGCCAGATCCGCGTTGCTGGCAGCGATGGAAGCCGCCAGTGTCGGCGGCAGCCCCTTCCTTCATGCGCCACTTCCGCCTGCCCCCACTTTGGCTGCTCCTCGCGCTGCCGTTCGGGCTGCGCGCCAATGTCACCCTCCCCTCGCTTTTCTCCGATCACGCCGTACTCCAGCGCGGCAAGCCGGTTCCGATCTGGGGCCGGGCCGAGGCCGGCGAGCATGTCGCGGTCACGTTCCACGGCCAGACCGTCGGCGCGACCGCCGGAAGCGACGGGCACTGGATTGTGTTTCTTTCCGCGCTCGACGCCTCGGCCGATCCGGCCGACCTGGTGGTGGCCGGCAAAAACACCCTGACGCTGCACGACGTGCTGGTCGGCGAGGTCTGGCTCTGCTCTGGTCAGTCCAACATGGAATTCGTCGTGCGCAGCGCGACCAATCCCACCTTTCGGGTGAACGATGCCGACGCGGAGGTGGCGGCGGCGAACTATCCGCTCATCCGCCATTTCAAGGTCGAGCGACTCGAGGCCGACGCCCCGGCCGAGGCGGTGAGCGGCACCTGGGCGGTGTGCTCGCCGCAGACGGTGACTGATTTTACCGCCGTCGGTTATTTTTTTGCCCGCGACCTGCAGGAGAAGCTGCACGTTCCCATCGGGCTGATCAACAGCACGTGGGGCGGCACGCCGATCGAGGCTTGGATGAGCGCGCTCGCACTCGCCCGCGAGCCGGCCTTCGCCGTCGTTCACGACCGCTGGCAGCAGACATTGGCGGAATATCCCCAGAAGAAAAAGGAATACGACGCCGAGCTGGCAAAATGGGAGGCGGCCCGCGACGCCGCCAAGTCCGCCGGCAAGCCTTTTACTGAGCGCGCACCGCGGCCGCCGCCCGGGCCCGGCCACCAGTGGACGCCCACCGGGCTGTTCAATGGCATGATCAATCCGCTCCTTCCCTGCGCGCTGGCGGGCATTCTCTGGTATCAAGGCGAGACCAACGCGCCGCATCCGACAGAGTATCACGCCCTGCTCGCCGCCATGATCACGGCCTGGCGCGCGCATTTCGGCCAGGGCGATCTGCCGTTTTATTTCGTGCAATTGCCAAACTTCAAATCCAACCGCGATGCCGACGGCACCGATTGGTCGTTGCTCCGCGAGGGCCAGGCTCAGACGCTTTCGCTGCCGCAGACCGGCATGGCCGTGACCATTGACATCGGCGATCCCGACACGGTCCATCCGCGCAACAAACAGGAAGTCGGCCGCCGTCTTGCCCTCATCGCCGAAACGCGCCTCTACGGCATTCCCGGCGACGATTCCGGACCGATGTTCGCCGGCACGGCGCGAGAGGGCGCGTCCATGCGCGTCCGCTTCACCCACGCCGACAACGGCCTCGTCGCGCATGACCAGCCGGTCCAGTCGCTCGAGCTTGCCGGCGCCGACAAGGTCTTCCATCCCGCCCAAGGCCGGATCGAGCGCGACACGCTGCTTGTCAGTTCGCCGGAGGTGAAGGAGCCCGTCGCCGTCCGCTACGCCTGGCGCAACAGCCCCGTGGCAAATCTCTTCAACGGCGCGGGCCTGCCCGCGGCGCCCTTCCGCTCGGACACCTGGTGAAATCGTGCTTCGCGCGCCAATACCCAGCGTTCCAGTAACTTATCCGCTGCCACCCTAAGAATTTGTTCGGCGGTCCGTTTTCTCCTCCAGCTCCATTCCTCATGAAAATCCACGTCTTCGCTGCGCTTCTGTTCGCTGCCGGTTCCGCGCTCGCCGCCGAACCGCTGCCCATCTCTTCGCAAATCACCGCCGCCACGGTCTACGCCGACGGCGCCATCGTCACCCGCACCGCTCATCTCGACCTCGCCGCCGGCCCGGCCGACTTGGTTTTTGAAAAACTGCCCGCCGCCCTGGTCGACGAATCGCTCCAGGTTTCCGGCCGCGGCACGGCCAGCGTGACCATTCTCGACGTCAACGCCCGCACCAGTTACGTCGCAGCCACGACCGATCCGCGGCTCAAGTCCCTTGAGGACCAGATCAAGGCCCTGCAGGACAAAGTCCGCGGCCTCGACGACCGCACCGCCATTCTCGAGCAGCAGCGCGCCCTGCTCAACAAAATCGAAGCCGCCATGACCGCACCACCGACCAAGGATGCGGCCGCGTCGCGCCCGAGCGTGGACGACTGGCAGAAACTGCTCGCTTTTGCCGACGAGAACCGCGGCAAGTTTGCCACCGAACAGCAGACGCTCGACACCCAACGCAAGGATCTTGAAGCGCAAATTTCCGCCACCACCGCCCAGCTCGAAAATCTGCGCGGACAGGACGATGGCGGCCGCAGCTACAAAACCGTGACCGTGCGGGTGTCCGCGGCCGACGCCGGCTCGCTCGACCTCACCCTCGCCTACGCCGTTCCCGGCGCCTCTTGGCAGCCGGCCTACGATGCCCGTCTGCACAGTGAGGAACGGGTGGTCGAGCTCACCTATTTCGGCATCGTGCGGCAGACGACCGGGGAAGACTGGAAAAACATCGCGCTCACGCTCTCCACCGCGCGTCCCTCCCTCGGCGGCGGCGCGCCTGAATTGCAGCCGTGGATCGTGGATGTGGAACAGCCGCAGCCGGTGCCTGAGGCGTTATCAAGAGACGAAGCAGTTTATGGTGCCTTGGCCCAAAAAGCAGCGCGCCGCCAGGCCTTCAACCAGGCCGCGCCGGCGGCGTTAAGCGGCGCGGCAGCCGAGGACAAACCCAAGGAGGCCGAGCTCTCCACCGCCACCGTGGCCAGCACCGTCACCAGCGCATCGTTCAAGATTCCCACCGCCGCCACGATCCTTAGCGACAACGCTCCGCAGAAAGTTGGCATCGCCACCGCCCGCCTCGCCGCCCGCCTCCAGTACCAGGCCACTCCCCGCGCGCTCGAGGCCGCCTTCCTCAGCGCCTACACCACCAACACCACCGATTTTCCGCTGCTCGCCGGCCGCATGAACGCCTTTCTCGACGACAGCTTTGTCGCCACCAGCTCGCTCGACACCGTCATGCCCGGCGAAAAACTCGAACTCGCGCTCGGCGCCGATGAAGGGATCGCGATCAAGCGCAGGGTCGTGAACCGCTTCACCGAGGACACCGGCATCGTTTCCAAAGGTAAACGCATCACCTACGAATTCCTCGTCAGCATCACGAACAACAAAAAAACCGCCCAGCACGTCGTGTTCAAGGATCTCGTCCCCGTTTCGCGCAACGAAAAGATCGTGGTCCGGCTGATCACTCCGGCTGAAGGCGATCTCGGCACGGCGGAGGCGCCGAAAGAAGTCTCGCGCGAGGCCGACGGCAAGCTGGTCTGGCGCCTCGATCTCAAGCCCGGCGAAAAACGCGAGGTGCCGCTGAAGTTCAGCGTGGAGTATCCGGCCAATCTGCCGGTGGCGGGCCTGGAATAGCCGGCCGCAAAATTTGCCCGAGACACGCCGGCGGCTCCTTCGCTCCGCCGGCGACCGCTGAAAATTTGCCAGCCAAGGGTCATCCGATCGCCCGCCCGCCCAATCCGGTTTGTAACGTATTATATTACAAATATTCCGCTCGCCGGGCGTCTTTCAAAAAAATTCCGCCGGGGCTCTTTCCCCGGCGCTTTGCGCGCGCCGCTTGCAAAAAGCAGGCCCGTGCGTATCTGGGCTTTGCCATGAAATTGCGCTTCCTGTTTGCCCTTCCCCTTGTTTTTGCCGCTTTTTCCGCCGCCAAGGCTGAACCGATCGACCTTGGCGCGGACCTGCCCGCGGTCACCGGCACCACTGAAACCGGCGAGCCGCTCGACTTCGCCACCCTCCGCAAAGGCTATACCTTCGTTTACTTTTTCCCGCGCGCCTTCACGCCCGGCTGCACCGCCCAGGGCTGCTCGCTGCGCGATTCCTACGACAAGCTGCGTCAACGCGGCGTCACCGTCATCGGCGTGAGCACCGACCCGGCGAGCAAGGAGAAAAGTTTCAAGGAAAAAGAGCATTTTCCTTTCACCCTCGTGGGCGACCCGGACCAAAAAATCATCGGCGCCTTCGGCGTGCCGACGCGCGGGACCGGCAGCGACGCCATCGCCATCCGCCAAGCCTACCTTTTCAAGGATGGCAAACTGGTCTGGCGCGACCTGCGGGCCAAGACCACGATGCAGGCCGACGATCTGATCAAGGCCCTCGACGCGCAGCAGGCGGGGCAAAAGAGCTGAGCGCTCTGCTGACCGATCACAATTCCTCGTCCCGCACCGGGGCGAGCATGGTCGCAGCCGGATCGAGGCGCACGCGCTCGATCCAGTCGCGGAGCAGGGCGAATCCGTCGACCAGGCCGGCGGGCAGCGGCGCGGCCACGAGGTCGATGATCCGGGCGCGGCCGTCTTCGTCGACCACGACGTTGCGGTCATGCGTGTCGGCCAGCAGCCAGGGCTCGCCGTCGATGAAGGCGAGCCGCGAATGGTCGCGGTCGGCGCGGAGAAAGCGGGAGGGAAACGGCACGAGGCGGTGCGGGTCAAGCTGCGAGGTGTCCATGCCTTCGGGAAGGGGATGGCCGAAAGTCTGTTTCGCGATGACGATGCCTTCCGGGGTGATGCCGACGACTTCCGTCGGCATGCCAAGCTCATGGATGACACGGAGCTTGGCGAAGAGCAGCCGATAGCTTCCCGGCACGGCGACGGCGGCAAACTGCGCGGAGTCCGCCGGGGTAAATTGAAAGGTGGCGCCGACGTCGCCGCCTTCGCGAAAAAGAAAAAATTTGTAGACCGACCAGTCGCCGTCGACGAAGGCGAGGGCTTCGACCCCGCCGCCGTGGCGCCGCAGCCGCGGCGCGTCGACTTCGAAAGGATCCTCCGCCTCGGCATGGAAGCCGAACACGTCGAGCGGCACGACCGGCAGAAGCACACGGAAGGCGCGGATGGCCGCGCCCAGTTCCGCCCATTCCCCGCCCGCACCCTCGAGCAGGCTTACTTCGTCTTCCGCGAGGAGGACGAAATCGCGGTCTTTATCTGCTGCGATACCGCATTGGGCTGCTTTTTCGACCAGGTGATCGAGCGCCCGAAGTCGCTGCCGGTGACCGTCCAGAAGCCGGGCTTGGAGGTCGGCCGGGGGGAGGCGCCGGCCTTGGATGGCCGTGGAGCGTCCGGTGAAGGGGTCTTGCATGGCTTCGCCATGAGGCAAACCTCTCCGCTTGCCGGCGCGATGCAAAAGTTTTTTGCGCGCAATCGGCTCACCGGTTGTTCACGGCCGGCTCAACCGGCGGCTTTCTGCACGGCGGCGGGCGGCGGCGGCCGGCTGACCAGCACCTTGTCAACCCGATGGCGGTCCATGTCCATGACTTCAAAACGCCAGTCGGCGTAGTCGAAGCGGTCGCCCGCGGCCGGGATCCGGCCGAACTGGGTGACGACGAAGCCGGCGAGGGTCTGGAAGTCGGCCTCCTCCTCGCCCGGCAGGGTTTCGAGGGAAAGCAGGGCCTTGAGCGCCCCGGTCGAGACGGTGGCGTCGAGCAGCCAGGAGCCGTCCTCGCGCTGGCGCACCTCGGGCTGGGCACGACGGTCCTGGGCGGGAATATCGCCGACGATGGCTTCAAAAACGTCGATCAATGTAACCAAACCTTGGATGCTTCCGAATTCATCCGCCACCAGGGCGACATGCTTGCCCGTCTTCTTGCATTGCTCGAGCAGCTGCATGGCCTGCATCGTTTCCGGCACGATCAACGGCGGCACGAGCAGGTTCTTCAGGTTGGTCGGAACGCCAATGGCGGAATGGGCCCACAACGCCTTCACCGCCACCATGCCGACGACCTGGTCGCGACCGCCCTGATACACCGGAAAATAGGAATGGCCGCTGGCCACAATCTTGCGCCAGTTGGCTTCCTCCGGATCGTCAAGATTGAGAAAGACGATCTTGGGCCGGGGAGTCATCAGGGCCGTGACCGGCATCTGGTCGAGGCCGAGCACGCCCTCGACCATTTCTTTTTCCGCCTTGTTGAAAGTGCCGGCGTGCAACCCCTGCTCGATCAGGATGTGCAGCTCCTCCTCGGTGATCGGCGCCTCCTTGCGCTGGGCCAGGCCGAGGGCCTTCACCGCCGCGTCGGTCAGAAGCGTGAGAACCCCCACCGCCGGGCGGGCCAGCCAGGCCAGCGTTTGCATCGGGCCGGCCAGGAGCATGGCGACGCGCTCCGGACTCGACAGCGCGATGCGCTTGGGCACGAGCTCACCCGCGAGCAGGGTGACAAAGGTGATGCCGCCGGCCACGGCGACGAAGGCGACGACATGACTGTAATCGCCAAAAACCGGCGCCACCCGCTCCAGCCAGGTGGCGAAGCGCTCGGAAAGTGTCGCTCCGCCGACCACGCCGGCGACGATGCTGCACAGCGTCATGCCCACCTGCACGACGGAAAGGAACTGCGTCGGCGATTCGGCCAGGGCAAGGGCGGCGCGGGCGCGGACGCTGCCGTCGTCGGCCAGCTTTTTCAGCCGCGCCTTGCGCGACGACACCACCGCGATCTCCGCCATCGCGAACAAGCCGTTGATCAGCAGCAAAAGGCCGATGACCAGCAGCTCTATGCCCATGGAATTCATGGAATAAAAAGAGTTAATCTTACTCCGGCCCGGGCGGGAAGCAATCTTTTTGCCCGACGGGGCCGGAAGGGGCCGGTTTTCGTTTGCCAAGGCTTGTCTGCCCTTGTTGTTAAATCGTTAAATAGCCATGCCTTCCCATGTCACCATGGCGGACATTGCCCGCCGCGCCGGAGTCAGCGTCGCCACCGTGTCGATGAGCCTGCGCAACAAGCCGAACATCCCCCCGGCGACGCGGGATCGCATTTTTACCCTCGCCCGCCGCCTCGGTTACCAGCCCAACCCTTTCGTCTCCGCCCTGATGCGCAGCCGCCGGCGCGGCCAGCCGCTGTCGAGCCGCCCGATCCTCGCCTTCGTCTCGACCACCGACCGGGCCGATGGCTGGCGCAATTCACCCTTCACCACCTTCCGCCTGATGCGGGAGGGCGCCCGCGAGCGCGCCACGCATTACGGCTACCAGGCGCAGGAATTCTGGCTGCACGAGGCGGGCATGTCGTCTGCCCGCTTCAGCCAGATGCTGCACACCCGCGGCATCCAGGGCCTGCTGCTGGGCCCGAACATTGATGGAACGCCTCCACCCGCCCTGGAGTGGTCTTATTTTTCCGCCGTGCGCATCGGCATGCCGCTGGCCGCGCCGACCATTCCCACGATCTGCAATGACAACTTTCTGGCCAGCGTGATGGCGATCGAGGAATGTCACCGCCGGGGCTACCGCCGGCCCGGACTGGTGCTGGAAGAGGCGCAAAATCTCCGCCTGCAACGCCGCTGGGAAGGCGGATTCCATTCCGGCCGACTGAATTTTCCCGATCTGGCCGTGCTCGAGCCGCTGGTCTTCAACGGCCAGCCGGCCGTTTCCCTCTTTCAGCGTTGGCTGAAAAAAGAAAGCCCGGATGTGATCATCACGCCTTTTCCGGATAAATTGCGTGCCATGCTGGATACCCTGGGCTGGCGCGTGCCGGGGGATGTCGGCCTCGCCCATCTCGCCTGCTCGGAACACGGCAGCACCTACAGCGGAATTTATCAAAATGGCCGCCTGATCGGCGCCACCGCCATCGACGTCCTGGTCAGCCTGGTCGAGCATCACCAGCAGGGGCAGCCCGCCCAGGCGGTGACCAGCATGGTTGAAGGAATCTGGAATGCCGGCGCGACGCTCCGCGGGTTGCGGGAGAAGTAAATCCGCCCTTTGATGCTCAGAAAAGCCGCGCCGGGTAATGGCCGCGGCGCACCAGCTCGGCGAGCGCGGCCTGCACCCGCGCTCGATCTTCGCGATAGGTCACGCCGAACCAGGCCGAGGCCACGGGCAGCACCCGCACTGCGGCCTCGCCGCGCGTGATCAAAGCGGAGATGGCGGTGGGAAGATAAAATTCCGCCTTCGCGTCCGTCGCGTTGGCGTGCAAAAATTCCGTCAGCCGGTCCTCCAGGAGTGAAAACACCGCTGGTGTAAACCCCCAGCAATTCATCGAGACGGTTTCCTCGCCGGAAAATTTGCGGCCTGGCCCGATCTCCGCCGGGGTGATGCCGGTGCGCTCGGCGATGGTGTGCAGCTCCCCCTGCGTGTCGGTCGCACAGACGCCGCGCGAGACCGCGCCGTGCTCGGAGAGCGTGTCGGCCAGGCGGTAACCGGCGAGGGCAAATTCCGCGCGCCGCGCCCTGGCCAGGAATTGCGCCAGCTGGGCAAAAGCGGCTGCACCGTAAAAGTCATCGGCATTGATCGCCACGAAATTTTCCGGCACCGCCTCGCGGGCGCACCACAGGGCATGACCGGTGCCCCAAGGTTTTTCCCGTCCCGGCGCCGGAGTGAAACCGCCGGGAAGCGAATCGAGCGATTGAAAAACATAGTCGACGGCGAGACGGCCGGCATAACGCCCGCCGATTTTTTCGCGGAACTCCGCCGCAAATTCGCGCCGGATGACAAAGACCACCCGGGCGAAGCCCGCCCGCGCGGCGTCAAACACCGCATAATCAAGCAGCAGCTCGCCCGAGGGGCCCACCGGTTCAAGCTGCTTCAAGCCGCCATAACGCGAACCCATGCCGGCGGCCAGGACGAGAAGGGACAACGCCATGATCTGCATGAAGGATGTGCGTGGTATCCTCGGCAAGTCGCTTCATTAACCCGACCGGTATCTTGGGCCAGGCGTCACTGAAAATAAGGCTACCCACGCAAAGGGCTGCTTGAGGGAGGACGAAATTAAAAAATGCCGGTGTTTCTCGCCAAAAAAGGACTCCGTTTCGGCAAAATAAAGTTGGGTTTACGACCGGATATTTGCCTCCCGTAAATCTTATTTGACATATAATTTACGCTTACCGAACTCTATCAACATCTTAAAATTTTTACTAATTTGCGGTAGTGAATGCATAGTTGTTACAATATTTTTATAATTCTTCTTGACCGCTTGGGGTGTAGACCCCATAAAAAGAGCCGATAACTTTACGGATGAAACGCACGCTGCCCGGCTTTGCTCTGATTTTAGCTCTTTCCACGGGGGCAACCGGCCAGGTTATCACCATCAATCAGAGCTTCACCGGAGCGACTTTGCCCTCTTCGTGGAATTACGGCGGAAATGTCAATAATGGCGGCACGATCACGCCTTTTTCGCCCACGGCCTCAGGCACCAGCGCCGGCATGATCATGACGACCGCCTCGGGCAACGAATCGACGTATGCCTACGATCCCACGTCCTTCAGTTCGGCCAACGCGACAATCGCTGTCCAATTCACTTACACCGCCTCCAATGGCACGTCGACCCCCGCGGACGGCATCACGTTTTTTCTCGCCGATGCCAGTGTCGTCGCCAGCAGTGGATTCACCCCCGGGGCCTTCGGCGGTAGCCTTGGCTATGCCCAGAAAAATGCGACGGCAGCTCCGCCGAGCGGTGTCTCCGGCCTGAATGGCGGCTATCTCGGCGTGGGCATCGACGAGTTTGGAAATTATTCGAATCCGACCGAGGGTCGCATCGGCGGTCCCGGCGCCGAGGCGAATAATGTGGCGGTCCGCGGCCCCGGTACGGGCCAAAACGGCTACGACTATCTCGGCGGGACGACCGGCGGTCTCCCGAACTTTTCGGCTCCCACTACCGGTTCCGTCTCCACGAACTTCGAAATGACGCTCAGCGCGACCAATCAGCTCGTCATGTACATGCAGGAGGGCGGCGTCTATGTTCCGATCTTCACCGCCGATCTCTCCGGCTATGCCCGGCCCAACAATCTGATCATGGGCTTCACCGGCTCCACCGGCGGTTCTTACTCCGAGCAACAGGTGGCCAATGTCCTCCTGACCAGCGTAGGCGCCAACCTCTGGACCAACAATGTCGGCACGAGCAATTGGGGCGACGTCAGCGGCAGCACGACAAACTGGGTCGGCTCGACCATCCCCGCGATCGGCGCCGATATCCTCCTCGACAATACTTACGTCAACACCGCTCAGAACATCAATGTCGGCTCCAATCGCATCATTCGCTCGCTGCAAATCGACGCGCCGTTCAGCTACACGCTCAACAACAGCAGCATCGAGTTCAACAACGAGGGTGTGCTCGGCCCGTCGGGGATTTTTGTTTCGCAGACCCACGGCTCGTCCACGCAGACAATCAATTCCAATTTAATCGCGGACAACGCCATTGAAATCAAAAACGGCAGTGGCAGTGCCCTCAACCTCACCGGCACCCTAGCCACCGGCGGCAATACCGTGACTTTCGACGGCACGGGCAGTGGCGTGACCACGGATTCGGGTGTCATTTCCGGCACGGGCAGCATCCTTAAAAATGACAGCGGCAGCGTCACCCTCTCCGGCGCCAATACCTATACCGGCGGCACCACGTTGAATGCCGGCAAGCTCACCGCCGACAACAACAATGCCCTTGGCACCGGCGGCTTGACGATCAACGGCGGCACACTCGCATCCGACAGCAACAACACCGTCAACAACACCATTACCCTCAAAGGCAGCGCCGGGCTCAACAATATCACCACCAGTGGCACCCTCACCCAGAACGGCGGGAGCTACACCCTGACGATGGACGGCGCCACCCAATCCGGCACGGTCAACCTCTCCGAGTCCAACACCGGCCGGACCCTCACCGTCAGCGTCGACAACGGCTACAGCTCGACCATCTCCGGCGTAATCCAGAACGGCGGCACCGGCGCGGGCGGCCTGACCAAGACCGGCGCCGGCACGCTCACCTTGAGCGGCACTGACACCTACACCGGCACCACTACGATCAATCAGGGCACTCTCCAGCTCGGTGCCAGCAACGTTTTGTCCAACAGCTCGGCGCTCAATATCGCCGGCGGCAATCTGAACCTCAATGGCAAGTCCGACAAAGTCGGCAATCTTTCCTTCTCCGGCGGCGCCACCCTCGATTTCGGCTCGTCCGCCGGCACCAACAGTTTCGTTTTCAACAATATCAGCTCCGCCTCCGGCGTTCTCACCATCAACAACTATGTCGGGCCGGACAGCAGCAATTTCAATGGCACGGGTGATTTTCTTGGCACATTGACCAACAATATCGCCGCTGGCACCCTCAATCAGATTTATTTCTCCGGGTATGGCACCGGCTCGGTGGAAAACAACGGCAACCTGACCAACGATGGCAACGGTGGCACGGCTTATCGCATCGCTCCCACCGCCATTAACTGGGGTCCCTACACCTGGACGAGCAATTCCGGCCAGAACACCAGCACCAACGGCAACTGGCAGGGCGGCACGGCTCCCCCCAACACCGCCAACCCTACCAATGTCTTCGTCGATTTCGGCACCGGCACCCAGACCAACGTACTGTTTAACGCCAGCGCCACCATCAACGCCCTTCGTTTCGATTCCAGCGCGCCCGGCTACACCATCACCGACAGCGGTACCCGCACGCTGACTTTGCAGAACGGTACCAGTCTCACCTTTGTTCAGCAACAATCCGCCAACAAC
Source organism: Opitutaceae bacterium (assembly GCA_035650695.1). Classification (GTDB taxonomy): domain Bacteria; phylum Verrucomicrobiota; class Verrucomicrobiia; order Opitutales; family Opitutaceae; genus DASRHD01. The sequence continues at coordinate 2,506 of DASRHD010000385.1, read as the reverse complement.
GAAGCGCTCAATCCGGCAAACATCGTTCTCAAGAACAACGCCGTCTTTGACGTCACCGGCGCAGGCAATCTTTCCAGCAGCTCGGTCATCAGCGGCGCGTTCAGCGTCACCAAGACCGGCAGCGGCGGAAAGCTCATCCTCAGCGGCGCGAACACTTATTCCGGCGGCACCAGCATCGAGACCGGCACCCTCCAGGTCCAAAACAAAAGCGCGCTCGGCACCGGCACTGTCACGATCGCCAACGGCGCCACTTTGGAAACCTCCAACATTGGCGCCAGCATGAGCAACGCCATGAGCCTGTCCGGCAACGGCGTCAGCAACAACGGCGCCATCGACAATGTCTCCGGCTCCAGCACGCTCTCCGGCGCGCTCACCCTGGCCGGCAACAGCCGCATCAATTCCGACTCCGGCACCCTCACGCTTTCCGGTGGTATCACCGGCACCAATACGAACCTGAATCTCGGCGGTGCGGGCAACATCGCCGTCAGTTCGGCCATCACCACCGGCACGGGCACCGTCACGCTCGACGGCACCGGCACCACGACGCTTTCCGGCGCGGCCAACACCTACACCGGCCTCACCACCGTCAACAGCGGCACGCTCAACCTCAGCAAGGCCGCCGGCACCACCGCAATCGCCGGCGATCTCACGATCAATGGCGGCACCGTCAATGAAACCGCCACGAGCCAGATCGCCACGACCTCCGACCTCACCGTCAATGGCGGCACCTTTGCCGTGACCGGCGGCACCGGCAACACCCTTAATTCGGTCAACACCGCCGGCGGCAGCACCGTCAGCCTCGTCAGCGGATCCACCCTTACGATCAACGGCTCGGGCACCAGCACGATCAACGGCACGATCTCCGGCGCCGGCGCCCTCACCACCGGCGGCACCGGCAGCGTCATCCTCGCCGGCAACAACACCTATTCCGGCGGCTCGACCCTCGCCAGCATCGTCACCGCCTCGAACAACGGCTCACTCGGCACGGGCGCGGTTGCGATCAACAGCGGCGGCAATCTCCAGGTGCAAAGCGGCATCACCCTGGCCAACAATTTCACCCTCAACAGCACCGGCACGAGCGCCAGCGACGGCGCGATCGAGAACATTTCCGGCAACAACACTGTCTCCGGCACCATCACGCTCGGCGGCAACTCCCGCATTCAGTCCGACAACGGCACGCTCACCGTGAGCAACACCGTCAGCCTCGGCGCCAATACCCTCAACGTCGGCGGCAATAGCAACACCACCATTTCCAATACGATTTCCGGCACCGGCGGACTGAGCAAGGATGGCTCCGGCACCCTCACCCTCTCGCACGCCGACACCTTCACCGGCGCGACCAACGTGACCGGCGGCACCCTCGCCGCCGGCGCGGCCAATGTCCTCACCACCACCAGCGGCGTCACCGTCGGCAGCAGTGGAACGCTCAATCTGAACAATTTCAATCAGACCATCGCCAATTTGAATCTCAGCGGCGCGCTCAGCTACGGATCCACCGGCGGCGAAACCCTGACCCTCACCGGCACCAACACCCTTGCCGGAACCATGACCGGCGCCACCGGCACCCTCGTCGTCGGTTCCGGCGCCACCCTCACCCTCGGCGCCAATTTCAGCGATTCCAACCTCAACATCGTTCTCGCCGGCGGCACACTCAACCTCAACGGCACCACCGACACCTTCGGCAACCTCTCCGTCACCGGCAATTCCGTCCTCGATTTTGCCAGCGGCGCCAACTCCATCATCACGGTCAACAGCGTCTCCGTGAACTCCGGCTTGCAACTCTCCGTCACCAATTGGTCCAACGCGATGGATTATTTTTACAGCAACAACAATCCTGGCCCGCAGGGCTCGACCCCGACCGACCAGATCGTCTTCACCGGCTTCACCGGCGCCAGCACGAAGTGGCTTTCCTACGATCACGAGATCACTCCCGTGCCCGAGCCGTCCACCTATGGCGCCCTCTTCACCGCCCTCGGTCTTGGCGTGTTCGCCTTCCGCCGCCGCCGGACCTGGCTGCGCAAGTTTTGAGCCGGAATCGCCGCCCGACCCGCCTCACCGGGAGGTCTTCGACGGACCGCCGCGGTTTACGTCCCAGACGGTGAGCACATTCCGCTCTTCCTCTTTCCGCCGCTGCGGGCCAAACGGCAGGCTGGCGGCATAGCCGATCAGCATGCACGAGCCGATCGCGACGAATCCCTGGAAAAACACGTCAGTGGCGGTGTAGGTTTGCACCCACCAGGTGACGGCGATGCTGACCACCGCCCCGATGATTACGCCCGGCGCGTTTGCCCGGCGGGTCAACAAACCGAGCGCGACCACACCGGGAAAGCCGCCGCCGATCAGGGCGATGAGGCGCAAAAACTGGTCCCAGAGCGATGCCACCTTCAGCCCGGCGATGTAAGCCGCCATCGCCGTTGCCGCCACTCCGGCCAGAATCGTCGCTTTGCGCGCAATCCGCACATATTCCCCGTCCTTCAGCCCGCGGCCCAACGGCATGTAGAGATCG
>DASRHD010000384.1:0-3705 GCA_035650695.1 Opitutaceae bacterium | reverse complement strand
TCATCGCCTACGAGCCGGTCTGGGCCATCGGCACCGGCAAGGTTGCGACCACCGGCCAGGCCCAGGAAGTGCATGCCTTCATCCGCGGCCTGCTCATCAAGCTCTTTGGCGCGCAGACTGCCGGCCGGCTGCGCATTCTCTACGGCGGCTCGATGAAACCGGCCAATGCGCCCGAGCTCCTCGCCCAAAACGACATCGACGGCGGCTTGATCGGCGGCGCCAGCCTCGAGGCCCGCAGTTTTCTTGATCTGGTCAACGCCGCCGCGGCGCTAAAATAACGCCGCGCCGCCGAGCGCCGGATTTTCGATCATTTTCCTTTCGCGACAAAGGCCAGCGCTTCTTCGGCCAAAGCAAGCCGGTCCACGTCGGCTCCGGAATCGACCGTGAGCCACTCCTTCATCACCCGCCCGTGCCCGGGACCGAAACGCGTGCCGCTCCCGGCGGCAACAAGCGCATCGACGCGCTCCCTTGGCAGCTTCATCACCAAATTCCCTTTCGAGGAGACCATGGCGAAAATTTTTTCGTTTACGCAAAGCGCGCCGGCCCCAAAGCCCTTCTTTTTTGGGCCGCCAAGCGTGACTCCGGATCTGCGCCGCAATGCGGTGATGATTTTGGCGAACTGTTTTTCCGTCTCGGTCGGCTTCATTTGAACAGGCAACTTACTTTGTGCGCGCCGCCATGGAATCGATCAGGGCGGTGAGAAAGGTCTTATCGCCGGGAAGCTGCTCGAGCGCGGCGCAGGCCTTGGCGGTATGCTCGAGGGCAAGATGGCGCGAGGTCTCGAGGCCGTGGAGTTTGACCGAGGTAGTCTTGCCGGATTTGGCATCCTTGCCGGCGGTCTTGCCGAGCGTGGCGGTGTCGGCCGTGGCGTCGAGCACGTCATCGATGATTTGAAAGGCCAGTCCGAGATGCTGGCCGGCGGTGCGAAGGGCGGCCAGCTGGGGCTCGCTCGCGCCGCCGATGCGCCCCCCGAGCAGGAGGCTGGTCCGGATCATCGCCGCGGTCTTGCTGGCATGAATGAATTCGAGCTGGGCGGCGGTCGCCGCCTTTTTTTCCGCCAGCATGTCCTCCATCTGCCCCCCGATGAGGTGAGCGCTGCCGGCGGCGAGTGCCAGCTCGTTGATCAGCGACACGGCCAGCGCGGGTGTGGCACCGTAATGGGCGCCGAGCAGGGCAAAGGCGTGGGTGAGAAGGGCGTCTCCGGCGAGAATGGCGGTGGCTTCGTCGAATTTTTTGTGCGCGGTGGCGCGGCCGCGGCGAAAATCGTCGTTGTCCATCGCCGGCAGGTCGTCGTGGATGAGCGAATAGGTATGCAGGCATTCCACCGCCACCGCCGCGGGTAGCGCGTCGGCGTTTTTACCCATCTCCGACGCCAGCGTGGGCTCGGGCGGAGGCTGGGGCGAAAAAAGCTCGGCGGCGGCAACGACGAGGAGGGGGCGGAGACGTTTGCCGCCCGCCTGCAGGGAATAGCGCATCGCCTGGTGAATGCGGCGCGGCCCGGCTGGATCCGTCATGGTGATCGGGGGCAAAAGGCGGTCAATGCCGGCTTCGATGCGGAGGAGGTGGGCGTTTAATTTGGTTGTGAAGTCCATGGAGGCGCGGCAATTTTGCGCGGCGAGTTAATCTCCGCGCAATGCCCACGCTTGAGCAAGTTTGCAAACGGTTATTCAACGACTCCTCCTGGTTCGTCAAATGCGTGGCGGGAGGACTCTTGCTCGTGGTGCCGATCGCGCATTTTCTCGCCTTTGGTTACCTTTATGAGCTGGTGGCGCAGGCGCGGCGGGGAGAAAGCTTGGAAATGCCGGACTGGGGCGAGTGGCGGCGGTTGTTCGTGAACGGCGTGGCCGCGTTCATCATCTTCCTGGTGCTCGGAGTGGCGCCGCTGACGGTATCGTGGCTGCTGACTTTACCGCTCCGGCCGTTTGCCTTCGGCGTTTTTGTCTACGTTCCGATGATTCCGGGATTGCTCCTGGTCGGTCCGCTGACGGCGGCAGGAATTTACCAATATCAAAAACGCGAGGAGTATCGCGACGCCTTCCGGCTCCAGGTATTGCTGGCCATGCTGGCCTCAAGCAAGGCGCGGCTTTTTGTGCCCACCTTCGCGCTGGTGGGATTTTTTACGGTGGGATATCCCCTGATGACTTTTACAGTTTTTACAGGGTTGGCCGCCGGCTGGACTTTTTATGCGACTTTTTTTAGAGCAATAGAAGAATCTCGCAAAGCCGGGGTGCGCACGCCATAACCGCCGAGCTTTTATCATTATGCCGACCTATGATTATCTATGCTCGAAATGCGGCCACCAGTTCGAGGCATTCCAGTCGATGAAGGACGCACCGCTCATCAAATGTCCGCAATGCGGACGGAAATCGCTCAAGCGCCTGCTGGGCGGTGGGGCGGGGCTGATTTTTAAGGGCAGTGGCTTTTACGAGACGGACTACAAAAAGGCGTCCGTTAAGAAAGAGGAGGGCGCTGGCGGCGCTGCCAAGCCGGCGGCGGCCCCTGCCACGAAAAAATAGGAGCAATCATGAATAAAAAAGTCATGCGCGCCATCTATGGCCCGAGCCTCGCCGAAGTGGTGCTCGGCGCCATCTTGAGTTTTGCCGTGGGCGTCGTCCTCGCCGCCCTTTACCTCGTCTTCAAGCCCGTGGACATTGTAAAGCAGCTGCCCCCGCCGGATAAACGGGTCGAGGGAACGGTTTACTACGTCCAGGGCACGGAAAATCCCGCCAGGGGCCAGCAGCTCCTGCGCAAGCAGCAACTTTTCGTCGAAGGCAGCTCCATCAGCCTTACGGAGGACGAGCTCAATGCCTGGATGGCGGCCAGCAGTGGACCGCCGAAGAAGCCGGCTCAGGACGCCGCCGCTTCTCTCACCACCGAACTGAATTTCCGCATTCGTGACGGCGTAATGCAGATCGGTTTTCCCTGTACCCTCAACCTCCTTGGCGTAACCGAGTCGGTCATCATCCAGATGAAGGGCGGGTTCCAAAAAGAGGGCGACACTTTCGTTTACCGGCCGAACGTACTCTACATCGGTTCGCTGCCCGCCCAGCGCCTTCCCATCATACCCGCGTTGCTGTTGAAAAAAATTTATTCCGCGCAGCAGCCGCCCGAGGAATTGGTGACGGCATGGAAGAAGCTAGCCGACGTCACAATCGACGATAGCACCTTGAAGTTGACCATGCCGAAGTAAGCTCGCCCTGCGGGCCGGTGCTGCAGGGTGCTCATTTTCCGCCGACTTTTTCGGCGATTTCCTCCAGCGGATAGGTGATGATCTCCGCCAGCGTCGGATGATACCAGGGGGCGCGCAGGAGATCGAAAACGGTGGCGCGCATCGCCAACGGGCCGGAGAAACAGTGAATGAGCTCGCCGGCGTCGCGACCGATGATCTCGGCGCCGAGGATGCGACCGCGTGCCGGTTCGGCGATAATCTTCACGTAACCGCGGTGGGCCTCCATCAGGATCGACTTTCCGTGGTCGTGGAAAGGGTAGGAAGCGGTGAGGCAGGGTGTGCCCTCCGCCACCAGATCGCGTTCCAGCCGGCCGATGGTCGCAAGCTGCGGGTCGGTGAAAACCACATTGAGCAAGAGCGAATAGTCGATCGGCCGGGCGTCTTTTGACCGCGCGGCGTGCCGGGCGGCGAGCACGCCTTGCTGGATGGCGATGTGCACCACCTCGGCCGGCCCACAGCAGTCACCGGCGGCATAG
>DASRHD010000383.1:0-3751 GCA_035650695.1 Opitutaceae bacterium | reverse complement strand
CGCCGCGGCAAGCGCGTCCATGTTGTCCCATTCACCGATGATGCAATAGCTGCGGTCGCCGGTCTTGATGATATTGACGTGGCGCAGCCCGGCCCAATCGCGGTTCACCTTTTTGTGGGCGTCGAGGAATTCCTGGTCGCGTCCGGGCTTCACCCGGAAACGCACGGCATTGAACGCGGTCATCGGTCGGCTCCCCTCGCTGTGGAACGGCCATGATGCGCGCGGCGGCGCAGCCCGCGCAAGGCCGCTCCGGCAGCTTCTTGCCTCGCCGCGGAAAGCGTCGGATCATGGGCTTTTTAGCCGGGGACGCGCCATGAGCCAGACCGTCACCGCGCCGCGCACCAAGATCACGCCGAAGATCGCGCGGCCGCCGCTGTGGAAAGTGATCCTGCTCAACGACGACTACACGCCGCGCGAATTCGTCGTCGTCGTGCTCAAGGCGGTGTTCCGCATGAGCGAGGAGCAGGCCTATAACGTGATGATCACCGCGCACCGCCGCGGCGCCTGCGTCATCGCGGTCTTCGCCAAGGACGTCGCCGACACCAAGGCCAAGGAAGCAACCGAACTCGGCAAGAGCAAAGGCTATCCACTGTTCTTCACGACCGAGCCGGAGGAGTAGGCGCCAGCACCGGCGTCGCGCTGTTGCGTTTGAAGACGCAGAGCCCGGACCACGTCCCGACGTTCTTCCCGGTCACGCTTGCCTGCACCCGCATTTCGCTCGCCGAAAACGTGCCGCGCAGCGACATCCGCGTTCTATCTTTGCCGTCGGGATCGCTCATGGCCGCTTCGATATGGCCGCCTCTCGTCACTTTGACGCGGCCTTCGAGATCGGGAAGCTGCGGATCGGGATTTTGATTGGCGCCGTTGACCCAGGCCGCGCCGTGGCCGCTGGCGTAGATTTCCATCACCAGCAGCGGACAAGGCTGACCGGTTGCGCCGGGGGAGAGTTGCCAGAGGCCGGCCGAGCTTCCCTGCGCGCCGGCGTTGTCCACCGCCAAGGCGCCGGCGCTCAGTAGAATGGCGAGACAAACAGCGGTGCGAATCCGCGCGCGCATCGGCGACTCCCGCGATCGGGCTTACGCAAAAACGCCGCGGGGCGTCAATCGCGCCTCCGATTCGAATTTCAAACAGCCAAGAAATTTTCTCGGCCTCATGGTGAGGAGCGTGCGCAGCGGGCGTCTCGAACCATGAAGCCGCCCCATCCTTGGAGACGGCGCTTTGCGCCTCCTCAGGATGAGGCAGGAATAGCCATAGCTCCGCCGCCCGTATTTTTTGAGGCGCCGGGTGCGCCTTCCTTCGATGCCCCCGCGAAAAGCCGAGGGGGCGGTGCGCCGGGCGGCGCACTTTCAATCACGCCGCGCAGACAAGCTTGCGCGGTCTGCGCAAGCCCGCTGCGCTGATGGCGTGGGCATCCCGGCGAGGATGCCGCGCCAACCGGCGCACCGCTGCGGCGATTTCCGTCCCCGGGGCCGTGCTTCCGGCCACTGGACGCAAGCCGGCTTTCGCCAGCCCTCGCCCGTACCCGTCCAGCCCAGCAAGGGGCGGCCCCTCATCAGTAGGGGCGGACGGCTACCCGGGGCCTCCCGGTGCAGCGGTTACGAGCCGCAGCAGCGGGCGCCGCCCCTTGCTCCGCCTCAGGACCGTCTCCGGAGACGCCCCTCGATGAGCAAGGTATAGGAATTTAGTCACATTCGGACGGGAAGTCAAGGGCCGTAGCGCCGCCGGCCGCGGGCCTTGTTGGATCGGGGCGGCGGGCTATGGTCGGCGAGGAGAGGCAACCGGAGTTTCAGCATGAGCAACGACCGCGCGCGCGGCGGCGAGCCTGAACGAGTCCACGCCGCGATGGTGCAGGCACTGCGCCACGAATTCGGGGGCGATCCGGGCCGCATGCCGCTGCAGGCGATTGTGTTAGAGGCGGAGAAGGCGAGGTGAGCGCCGGACTTCGTTCTGGCGCGACATGGGGCAGGCGATGAGGTAGATTTAATCACCGGCTGCTGGCGGTGCCGGATGTGGAAACGCGCCTTGAGCCAAAAAGAGAAAAAATGACGCCGCCGCGAAAACGCATCTACGAGATATATTCCGCCTATGCGGAGGGGCAATTCGAGCGACTGCTCCGAGACATGGTGGATGACGACATCACCTTCGTCAGCTACGCTCCCGCAGAAATTTTTCCGTACTTCAAACGCGGTCAAGGCAAGGCGGCATTGCGGCAAGCCTGGGAAGCTTCTCGCGCCGATCTTGAATTTTTGAATTATATTCCGCTGCTTATCGTGTCCGGCGATGACGACACGGCTGCGGCCATCGTGCAAATGCGCGTCAAGCGCCAATCGACCGGAAAAGTACTTCAGCTAATGGTAGCAGATTTCCTGCGCTTCCGCGGCGATCGGGTTCTCGAGTTTCGCCAATTCATGGACACCCTGGATGCCGTCCAGCAATGGATGGGACGGCAAATACACATCCCTCGGGAGTAGCTGCTCCCGCTTGCGGCTACGCCCAGCAGGCTTATGACCTCTACATGCCGAGCGGGTGCTGAAGAAAGTGGTGGCAAAAACCCCGACCGCGAAAGCGCGAGCGGCGTAGCCTGTCCGGCGCGCTCACAACGTCTTTTGCTTGTGTCCGCATTCTTTGCAGGTGAATGGCACGCGCTGCTGCCCCACCGCCGCCTTGACGCGATTGGGCGCGCCACACTTGCCGCATTGGGCGTCGATCCGGGTGTCGCCCTGCTTGATGGTGACGCCCTTTCGCTCCATGGCTTCCTTGACCAGCTTCTCGGCCGCCTCGCGCATCGCCTGCTTCGACATTTCATTCCTGTCCGGTTTCAATGACGGCGCTTCTTAGCATCTTTCCATGGCGGGCGCCGAGGACGGCCGATTTCATGGCACTAGCCACGACACTATTCCGCCGCGATGCGCGGCGCGCGTTCTCGCCGGACGCGGCGCGGGCGGATCAGCGCCTCGGCCGGAATACCCCAGTCGCGGTGGAGCTTCCAGGCCATCTGCATGGTGAGGCGGCGCCGGCGCTTGAGAATATCGGAGGCGCGCTGGCGCGAACCAAGCAGGCGCCCGAGGTCGGCCTGGGTGTAGCCGCCGGTTTCCATGCGGTAGCGGATGGCATCGACCGGATCTGGCGGCTCGATCGGCCAGCGCTTTTTTTCGTAGTCCTCGATGACGAGCGCGAGCAGGTCGAAGCGGTCGGCCGCGGGCGTACCGGGCTTCGGCTCGTTGTCGAAATATCTCTCGATTTCGTCGAGCGCAGCTTCGTAATCCGCTTCGCTGCGGAGCGGGCGGATAAGCTTCGCGGCTCGTTTCACTTTCGCCATCGGACGGTCTCCGGATTAATGCGGTCATAGTCCGCGTGCGTACCCACGAATTTCACAAGCACGCGGCCGAATGCGTAGGACACGTGCACGACAAGCCGGTATTTGTTGCCGCCGAGATCGAAGATCAACCGGTTGTCGCCGACGAAATCGATCGTCGTGCCGAACCGGCGCTTGACGTCCGCCGGTCCTTTCCAGCGCGCCTTGCTTACGACGGCGAACCAGGCGCGGATCGGCCGCTCGGCCTGCGGGTGACGCTCCCAGAACTCCCTGAGCGTCCGGCGAGCGATCACCTGCATGAGCGGAATTTAGCACGTCACCAAAATGGAGACAAGGGTCACGAGAGATGGCCGTGCGGGTCGGCAAATTCTGCGGCAACGGCCCCGGCCTATGGCTGCGCATGCAGCAGGCCTACGCTCTCTGGCACGCCGAGCG
>DASRHD010000382.1:0-7515 GCA_035650695.1 Opitutaceae bacterium | reverse complement strand
AGCACCTGCGGCGTGCCGTGCAACAGATGAGAGCAGAGACTGAGCACCCACCGGTTTTGACCTGGCCCCTCCAGGGCGGCGAACCACATCTGCCAGTCAAGGCGCGGCTGGTAGGGGGCGACCCACTGTGGCGCCTGGGTGAGGCGGCCGGGTTTGTAACGAAATTCATACGGCCGCCAATTATGGCCGTCGTCGCTTCCCTCCAAGATGATCTCGGGGCGCTGCGTCGTCATCACGGCGAAAAGGCCGTAACTGTTGAACGAACGCAGCGGTCCGACGACGTCGAAGACCACGCTTATAAAACGTGGAAGGCGCGCAGAGAAGTCGAGAGAGGCCTGCAAGCCGGTGAAAAGAAAAACAAAGGCGGCAAAAATGCGCAGCGGCCAGCGGGGCACCGAGCGGAGGGCGGACACCTCGGTCGGCGGGATTCTTAAACGGATCCGGGCGGCGATGGAGTGAAGGCAGGCGTCGTCAAAGCACGGCAGGCAGAGGGCGATGGCGAGAACGTTGAAGAAGGCATAGTTGCCGGTAAGGGCGATCAGGACCTGGAAGACGATCAGAAGCAGCGCCGCCACGTGCCGCAGGCGCCTGGGCGCAAAAATTCCAAACGGCACCACCAGCTCGATGAAGAACATCACGGCGCACCAAAAGCGATGAAACCATGCTGGAGAATGCCAGACGTACCAGCCGAGCGGCGTGGGCAGCGGCTGGGTTTCGTAGTGGAAGATGAGCGCGTTGAGATGACGCCAGGAGGGATCTCCGCTCGTCAACTTGACGGCCCCGGAGAGGAATATCAGACGGAAGAGCAGCCACCAGAGCAGCCAGCGGCCGAGCTGCGGGGGCTCGGTCCGGCGCCAAAGCGGAAGCCACGACCAAGGAGCGATGAAAACCGCCAGCAACGTGGTCTCGAGGAGAAGACCATCCCACTGGAATTCGTAGAAAATCTGGCCGGCGCAAACCAGCGAGAGGTAGGCGGCCCAGAGCAGCGCAAGGCAGAGCGCCGGGGCGACGCCGCTGAAAAGCAGGAGGGAAAGCACCACTCCGCCGGCGCAGAGCACGTGGAGAAATCCCTGGGCGCCGAACAGCCAGCAGAGCGAAGGCAGCTGGGCATAGGCCTCCGCCCCGAATTGTTGGTGCGCGGCGCGGAAAAATTCCCCCGCCGGCAGGATTCCGTGCGGGCCGACCAGGCCGCCGAGCTGTACCCAGAACGAGATGAAGGCGCAAAGATGAACCAGCGCGAGCAGTCGCAGAAAAAGCCAGGTGCCGAGGGCGAATCGGCTGCGGCCGTTGGGTGAGGCTTCGGTCATAAGTGCCTTGGCGCGGTGGTCAGGGGAGAAACTCGGTGGTCATGGCCTCGCCGACAGTGACGCTGCCTTTTTTCAGAACGCCCAGGTCCTCCAGCTGCCGGATCTGCTCGGCGTAGCGCGCGGGATCGAGACGGCCGATTTGGGCAGGACCGCCTTCTGCGTCGCGTCCCGTGACCAATTTTTCATCGATGATCATCTTGCGCGAAAAGGCCATGAATTCGTCGGTGTTGTTGGGATTGGCCTGCTTCAGCGCGGCGTGGGCCGGCGCGGGGTCGCCTTCGAGATAGTCCCGCCAGCCGCGGACATAGGCGCGGAGGAAGGCGCGCAGTTCCCCGGGGTGTTCGCGGGCGAACTTCCGGCTGGTGACGAGCACGGCATAGGCGCGGAAGCCGGCCTCCCAGGTGGAAAGAAAGCGCGGCATTTTGCCGCCGGCATGGACGATATGGTAGGGCTCGGCGATGAAATAGCCCTGCTGGATTGCCTCACGGTTGCCGAGGAAGGCCGCCACGGAGAAGTTTTGCGGCACGACATTGAAGTTGAGATGATATTTTTTTCTTAAAAAAGAGAGAAAGGCCCACTCCGGCCGCGCGATGATGGTCTTGCCCTCGAGATCCTCGAAGCGGTGCACGGAGCTGGACGGATTCACCAACAGGCCGGACGGATCGTCCTGAAAGACCGCGGCGATCTGGAGCAGGGGAACGCCAGCGGCCACCTGGAGGAGGGTATTGGTGCTGTCGGCCTGTCCGATGTCGGCTTGGCCGGTGGCGACCTTGGGCATGACGAAGGCATTGGGGCCGCCCGGCACAAGGGTGACATCGAGGCCTTCATCGCGAAAAAAGCCGCGCGCCTCGGCCTGGTAGAGACCGCCGTGTTCCGGTTCGGCCACCCAATCGAGCTGCACGGTGAGGTGGAAAAGCTTGTCCGGCGCGGCGTGGACGGAGGCGGCGAGGGCAAGGATGAGGGCAAGAAGGGCGTTTTTCATAACCGCAAGGAATCAAACATCGGAGCGTTCAAATGAATCATGCCATTTGTGCAACGCGAGCCAGCTGAGGGCGAGCACGGCCATGACAAAAACAAAACCGAGCAGACAGGTCACGGCCGCGGTGGCAAAAAGCGCCGCGTACTGCGCCTGGCTGCTGTAAATGATGGTTTGGAAGCCGAGGCCGCCGCCGTCGCCCCCCGAACTGCCGGCAGTGTAATCGCCAACCAGGGCGCCGATCGGCGCGAGGACGGCCGCGATGCGCATGCCGGTGAAAAAATACGGTGCCGCGGCGGGGACGCGGAGGAGAAAAACCTCCTGCCAGCGCGACGCCTTGTACATCCGAAAAAGGTCGACGAGGTTGCGGTCGGTGGAAACGAGCCCCTGGGTGGTGTTCACCACCACCGGAAAAAAACAAATGAGAAAGGTGATGACGGTGACGCTCTTTACTCCCGGCCCGACCCAGAGCACGAGGACGGGGGCGAACACGATCACCGGGGTCATCTGCAGGATCATAAGGTAGGGATAAAGGCTGACGCGGACAAGGGATGAAAGCGACAGACCCAGCGCGAGGACAAAGCTTACGCAGGCGGAAAGACCGAAACCGAGCAGGGCGCCTTCCGCGGTATTGAGCGTGGCCCGAAAGAGAACGGTGCGGTTGTCGCGCAAGGCGGACCAGACCTCGCCGGGGGTGGGCAGGAGGAAGCGATTGTCGGCGGAGAGGGAAAAATACACCGCATACCAGAGGGCGAGAAAAAGCGCGCCGGTCGCGGCGGGAAGCAGAAGGGAAAGGAGGCGGCGCGGCATGTTCAGGTGTTTTCGATGGAGCGGAGCAGCCGTGAGATTTCGGCCACGCGCTCCTGGTAGGCGTGCGACAGGCGGGTCTCCGCCGTGCGTGGATAGGGCAGATCGATCCGGATCTCGCCATGCAGCCGGCCGGGATTGGCGGCGAAGACAAAAAGACGGTTGGAAAGAAACACCGCCTCGGCCACGGAATGGGTGACGAAAAACGCCGTCCACCCCTGTTGCTGGCGGATGGCGAGAAGCTCCTCGTTGAGGTGCTCGCGGGTGATCTCGTCGAGGGCGCCGAACGGTTCGTCGAGGAGAAGGATTTTCGGTGCGAGGGAGAGGGCGCGGGCGATGGAGACGCGCATTTTCTGGCCGCCCGAAAGCTGGCGCGGGTAGGCCCGCTCCCGGCCAGCCAGGCCGACGAGGGTGAGCGCATCCCGGCAGGCCCGGGTGCGGGTGGCGGTAGGGGCGCGACGGAGCCGGAGGGGAACCTCGACGTTTTTCGCCGCGGTCAGCCAGGGCAGCAGGGTGGGTTCCTGGAAAATGAAAGCGAGGTCGGGTGGGGCATTTTCCGGCGGCGCGCCTTCAACCGTGGCGGTGCCGCCGCTGACCGGGCTGAGTCCAGCGATGAGCCGGAGCAGGGTGGACTTGCCGCAGCCGCTGGGCCCGATCAGCGCGATGAAATCGCCGGGCTGGGCCGCAAAGCTGATGCCCTGGAGAACGGTCGGACCATTGCCGTAGCGTTTGGCGACATCGCGAAATTCAACCAGGGGCGGCACGGCCATGAAAAAATTCAGCCGGGCCGCGTCGCCGACCGCAAGCGCGATGACACTTTAGCGAAGCTTGGCCAGGGCGCGGGAGGCGAGGCTGAACCGGGGGTCGAGGTCGAGGGCCGCCTGGTATTCGGCGCGGGCGGCCTCCGGCTTGTTTTCGCGCTCGTAAATGTTGCCGAGGCGCAGGTGGGCGAAAGCCAGGCTGGGCTGGGTGTCGCCCGGGGTGTGGGAAAGGTACTCCTTGAGCGCGGCCTCGCCGCGTTCGAGGCGCAGCCCGGTGGTGGCGGAAATGAAGCCGATCTGATAGAGGGCGGTGAATTGGTCGGGATGCTCCTTGAGCAGGCCTTCGAAGGCGGCAAAGGCGTCATCAAACTTCCGCTCGGAGATGCAGATTTCGGCCTCGGCCTCCGCACCGAGGAGCGGATTGCGCTTTTTGATCTCCGCCGCCTGGGCGTGGGCCTTGGTCAGGCTGCCCCCGACGAAGAACGGCGCCTGGCGGTAAAACGTGACGAGCGCTTCGCGGGCCTCGAGATTGTTGGGATCGAGTTCGACCGCCTTGAGCAGGGCGGTGCGGCAATGGGAGGCCTTGAACAGGGAATGGGCCTCGCGGGCCGCGATGCCGTAAGCGCTGCCCAGCCAGAAAAAATAATCGGAATTGGTCGGATCGAGGGAAGCGGCCTTTTCCAGTTCGGCGTCGGCGGTGTCGACATCGTCACGATAAAGCGCCATCCGACCGAGATAATAATGAGCCGCGGCGTTCTGCGGCTCGGCCCCGGCGATTTTTTCAAAGGCGACGCGGGCGTCGGGATAGCGTTTGGCCTGAAAAAGCGCGATGGCATCGTCCATTTCCGACGCGGCCAGGCCGGCGCCGAGCCCGAAGCAGAGGGCGGCGGTCAGCGTCAGCCGGCGGAGGAACGGGGCACGCATGACGAGTGAGTCTCGCACAAATCGTGCGGGTTCCACCTCAAGGCGGGAAAGCAGGCAAGCCTTTCCCCGGCCCTCCGGGGCTATTCGTAGCGGAGGGCGTCGATCGGGTCGAGCCTCGCCGCCTTGCTCGCCGGATAATAACCGAAGCAAATCCCGACCGCGCCGCTGAAAACGAAAGCGGCCACCACCGCGGTGGTCGAGACCAGCACCGACCAGTGATAAAACAGGGAGAAGAACTGGGAGGCTCCGATGCCGAGAAGGATGCCGAGGATTCCGCCCATCAGGCTGAGCACCACCGCCTCGATGAGAAATTGCATGCGAATGTCGCTGCCGTGCGCCCCCACCGCCATCCGGATGCCGATCTCCCGGGTGCGCTCGGTGACGGAGACCAACATGATATTCATGATGCCGATGCCGCCGACGACAAGGGAGACGCCGGCAATGGCGCCGAGCAGAAGCGTCATGGTTTTGTTGGCCGCGTTGCGGGCCTCGGCAATCTCCCGTTGGTCGCGGACGGCAAAATCATCGTCGCGTTCCTGGTTGATGTGATGGCGGTCCCGGAGCAGACCGGTGATGTCCTGCTCCACATTCGCCATGCGTTCCGCCGAGGCGCTCTGAACGTCGATGACCGGAAGAAACGTCTGCCGGGAAAAACGCTTCATCGCGCTGGTGTAGGGCATGATGACGATATCGTCCTGGTCCTGACCACCGAGGTTAAAGCCCTTCGAGGTTAGCACGCCCACTACGGTGAAAGGCAGGTTGCGGATGCGGATGCTTTTGCCGACCGGATCGCCGTCGGGAAAAAGATTGGTGACAATGGTCTGGCCGATGATGCAGACCTTGCCGGCGCTGCGCACGTCCTGTTCGGTGAAATCGACGCCGGCAGAAAGAGGCCATTGCCGCATGCCCAGGTAGTCTTCGCTCTCACCCGCAATCGAGGTAAACCAATTCAGTCCGTTGGCCAGGACCTGGGCGCGGCCGCGGATTTCGGGGCTGACGGCGACGACGTCGCGCACCTGGCTCTTGATCGCGAGGGCGTCGTCGACGGAGAGCGAGCCGGCGCCGCCGTAGCCGCTGCGGGCGCCGCCGGCATTGGCGCTGCCGGCGAAGACGAGGATGATGTTCTGCCCGAGACTGGCGATCTGAGCCTCGACCTGGGCTTGGGCGCCGTTGCCGATGCTGACCATGGCGATGACCGCGCCGACGCCGATGATAATTCCAAGGGCGGTGAGAATCGACCGCATCTTGTTGCGGCGCAGGGCGCGGAGGGCGACGAGAATGGTGGAAAAGAAACGCATCGTCGTCAGGTGGTCAATTTTGCCGCCGCCTCCGCCTCGCGCAGGCGTTGCAGTTCCCGTTCGGCATTAAACCGCTCGGTCACCCGCACGTCGCTGACGAGGAGGCCGTCGCGGACGATGAGGTCGCGCTTGCAGTAGCGGGCGATATCGAGCTCATGCGTGACCATGAGGATGGTGATGCCGGCGTCGTTGAGTTTTTGGAAGACGCCCATGACCTCGACCGAGGTCTTGCTGTCGAGATTGCCGGTCGGCTCGTCGGCGAGCAGCACCTGCGGCTCGTTGACCAGGCTGCGGGCGATGGCTACGCGTTGCTGCTGGCCGCCGGAGAGCTGGCTGGGAAAATGGTCGGCGCGATTGGAGAGGCCGACGATATCGAGGCATTTCAGGGCGCGATCGTGCATTTCCCGGCGTGACGTCCGCCGGCCGGTGTAAAGCATGGGCAGCTCGACGTTTTCCAGCGCGGTGGTGCGGGAGAGGAGGTTGAAACCCTGAAAGACAAAACCGATTTTCTTGTTGCGGATGTCGGCGAGGGCGTTGCGGTCGAGGCCGGAAACATCGATCCCGTCGAGGAGGTACCGCCCTTCGGTCGGGCGGTCGAGACAGCCGAGGAGGTTCATCAGCGTCGACTTGCCCGAGCCGCTCGCGCCCATGATGGCGACAAATTCGCCAGTCTGAATCTCGACCGTGATGCCGCGCACGGCGTGCACCTTCACTTCGCCGGAATCGTAGACCTTGTGGATATTCTCGAGTTTGACGACGGAGCTCATGGCGCGGGAGGGAGACGCGCGCGGCGGTCAGAAGCCACGGCGGCCGCCGCCGCCGAAGGGATTGGACGTCGGTCCGGCGGACGGGCTGACGGGCTGATTCAGCCCGGTGATGATGACGTCGCCCTCGTTCAGGCCGCTGAGAATCTCGGTGTTGGAGCCATCGGTGATGCCGACCTTGAGATGGACTTTTTCCGGCTTGGCGGCGGTATTGCCACCGGGCAGGCGGTAAACATCGCGAAAGACCGGGGCGTCGGGTCCGCCGCCGCGCCGGCCGCCGCCGGTGAGGAAGGCCATCATCCGTTCGGAAATCTCGATGCCGCGCTGCTTGGCCAGCTCCTGGATCTTCTGGATCATTTCCGGGGTGGCGGGCGCGCCGCGCTGGAAGCCGGCTTCTTGGAAGATTTCCCGCATCGCTTGGCGTTGCTCGTCCTGGCTGAGCTTCTTGGCCGGCGATGCTGGGGCGCTGCTTTCGGCCGGCTTCTCCCCGGCCTTGGCCGGTTCCGCCGCGGTCGTGGTTTCGATGCCGTCCGGCATGCGGAAGCGGAGGGCGCTGTTGGCGAGGACGAGGGCATTGACCCGCCGCGCCACGGTGATCTGGGCGTTGGCCGTCATGCCGGGCTTCAGTTTCAGGTCGGCATTGTCGACGCTGATCATGACGTCATAGATGACGACATT
>DASRHD010000381.1:0-6395 GCA_035650695.1 Opitutaceae bacterium | reverse complement strand
CGGCTTGTCCGGCTTTTTGTCCCTGCGCTGGCCCTGGCCAGCTTTGCCTCCGCCCAATCGAACAGCACCGCCCCCGCCTCCTCCTCCTCTTCCAGTCCAAACAACGAGGAGGTCGTGACCCTGCCGGAATTTGGCGTCAGCTCCAAAGCCGACCGGGGTTACATTTCCTCGAACTCCGTCACCGGATCGCGGGTGAACACGCCGATCAAGGACCTGACGTTTAACATCAATGTCGTCACCTCGGAGTTCCTGACTGACTTTGCCGTCTATGAATTCGATGACTTCGGCTATGTCAGCACGCTCAACAGCATGGATTCGAACGGCAGCCTGAACATGCGCGGCATCTCCGTGCAGAAGGTCATGCGCAACGGTTTCACCCGCATTGGCCTTTATGATATCGTCAACATCGACCGGATTGAATTCATCAAGGGGCCGTCCGCCGCGATCTACGGCGAGACCCGCCCCGGCGGCATGGTCAATGTCATTACCAAAAGGCCGCGCCAGAGCCCGCAGCAGCAGCTTACCCTCACCTACGGCAGCTACGACTTCCGCCGCGCCGCCTTCAGCAGCACCGGCCCGTTGATCGAAAACGGCAAGACCTTCTATCGTCTCGATGCCGCCATCACCGCCCGCAAATACATCCAGCCGTTCTCCTTCCTGCGGCAGAAAACCATTTCCGGCTCCGTCCTGCACAAGTTCACCGACGACACCAGTCTCTGGGTGGAGCTGGAGTATCTCGCCCGCTATAACAACCCGCAGAGCTCGATTCCGTTCCTCGTTGCGCCGCACACCACGCACATCGTCGGCCTCGCCACCCAACTGGAGAAGCTTTCGCAGGTCGGCCCCTATTCCGAGGCAAACCGCGACATCGCCGACATCAACGTGACCTTCGAGCACCGGTTCAATGACGTCTTCTCCAATCGCGATTCGCTTAACTATTATCACCGCCATCTCTGGACCGGCAACGGCGGCACCGTCAGCACCTGGGACCCGACCAGCTCGACCGTGACCCGCGGCGCGCCCGGCTACGGCCGGATCAACGAGGACGGCGGCGGCTTCCAATCCGACTGGCTGGCCCGCTTCCATCTCTTCAATAACAGCACCGAAAGCGATACCCTCCTCACCCTCGATTACAGCGATTACAACCGCGTCGACCCGCAATGGCGCGCGACCAGCGGCAGCAGCGCCACCGTGCCGCACACCGTCAACTGGGACGTCGCCCAGGGCCTCTACGTCACCACCCTCCCCATCAGCGGCCCGGCCGACTACCGCCTGCCCACCTTCACTCCGGCAAATTATCCGCGCATCAACCGCTGGGACGTGAACAACGTCGCCGATACCGGCGTCTTCGCTCGCGAGCAGGTCAAGGCGTTTCATGACAAGTTGATCGCCATGGCCGGCATCCGCTTCGACCGGGTGGATTTCAAGCTGATGGACAAGGCCGATTTCATGAATCACACCGGCCCGATCGTGGTCAGCAATCCGCGGGAAAACCACACCACCCCGATGGCAGGCCTTAATTACAAGGTCGTGCCCGGCGTCGCCCTCTTCGCCAACTATTCCAAGTCGTTCTTCCCCGACTCCCAGAATGCCGTGGCGAAAAATCCCGTGGTCGCTGAAACCGGCTATGGCTACGATTATGGCGCCAAGGTCGGGCTCCTCGACGACCGGCTCGATTTCACCGTCGATTACTTCTACATCATGCGCAACAACGTCAAAGTCACGCTGCTCGACGTCAACCTGAACACTGAAACCGGTTACAACGGCAACCAGAAGGTCAAAGGCGTGGAGGTCGACGGCAGCTACCGCATGACGCAGGAAACCACCCTGCTCTTCGGTTACAGCTTCGTCGACTCGCGCTTCACGTCGTTCGGCAACGATATCGACACGATCGGACGCCAGGCGGCGAAGATTCCCTTCAACCAGGCCTACTTCGCCGGCAAATATAATTTTGAAACCGGTCCGCTCAGCGGCCTCTCCGCCGAGCTCAGTGCCACCTACACCGGCGAAGCCTATCCCGATTCCCAAGGCGGCGGCATCACCAACCCGAAGACCAAGTTGATCGACAGCAACGATGGCCGGCGGCACATCCAGACTCCGTCCTACACCATCTTTAATCTCGCCTTCCAATACCGGCTCCGGCCGACCGGCTCAAAACTGCAACACCAGTTCGCCCTCAACGTCAAAAATCTCTTTGATCGAAAGTACATCACGACCAGCCGCATCCCGGGCGACCGGCTGTCCTTTGATTTCGGTTACACCGTGACTTATTAAACCGCCTCGATGCCGTTCGCTTGCGTTCTGCCGGACCGAAAAAGTCCGGCAGAACTTTTTGCCACCTTTCCGTCCGCGATTGCGTCAGGAAATGACGTGAACCCGACCAAGCCTTCCTCTTCCGGCGACGTGCCGATCCGCCTTTTTGTCACCTCCTTGCTTTGCCTCGCCGCCGCTGCATGCTCCTGCGGTGCGGGCGTTGATCTCGATCTGCGCACCGCGGTCGCCGCCGGCGACCTCGACTACACCGCTCCGACCATCCGCAGCGAAGAAGGCATGCCGGTGGGCAACGGCCGGATGGGCAGCCTGGTCTGGACCACGCCGTCGGCGCTCAAATTTCAAATCAACCGCGTCGACGTCTTCGGCCAGGACAGTTCGACCGTAAGTTTTCCCCGGGCCGATACGGACTACGCCAGTGGCTGCGGCTACGTCGACATCAATCTTGTCGAGGCCGGCGACGATGTCTTCGCCGGCAACGATTTTCACCAGCATCTCTCGGTTTACGACGGTGTGATGACCGCACAGGGCAAGGGCGTGACAGCCCGCGTCCTGGGCTGGCCCAAAGCCGATGTCATGGCGGTCGAAATCGACGATGAGCGGCCTGACCCCGAACCGATCAGCATCGATCTGCGCATGCTCCGCTACCAGATCCAGGGATTTTTCGGCCAGAATTACAAATTGACGACCGAGCATGCCGTCATGGTCCAGACCGCCAACCACTACGCCACCTCGCGCCTCGAGATCCGCGACGGCCGCATCGCCCTCACCCAGCAATTCCGCGAACTAGAATTCTACGACTCCTCCGCCATCGCCATTGGCATCGAGGGCCGCAAGTCGCGCGCCCGCTATCTCAACGAGTCCACCGTCCAGCTCGTCGCCGCGCCCGGACGGGGCAAATTCACCATCCTCATCGGCAGCGCGGCAAGCTTTGACCAGAAGCAGGACACCGCCGGCCTCGCCCTCGCCGCGCTCGACGCGGCGGCGCCAAAGGGGTTCGACGACCTCGCCGCCGATACCGCCGCTTGGTGGCACGACTTCTGGTCCACCGGCTTCGTCGCCATGTCCAGCGCCGACAAGCAGGCCGATTTCGTCGGCGGCAATTATCTTTATTTCATGTACCTGATGAACGCCAGCTCGCACGGCGCCTACCCGCCGCGCTTCGGGGGCATGATCTGGTACACCAACGGCGATTACCGCCGCTGGGGCTCGCAATACTGGCACGCCAATACCGACGCCTACTACCGCGACCTCCTCTCTTCCGGCCACGTCGATCTGATGGATCCATTCTATTCGCTCTACTTTGGCATGTACGACGCCTGCGCCCTCGCCGCCCGCCAGCAGTGGGACTCCCAGGGTATTTATTTGCCGGAAATCACGTTTTTCAACGGACCCGACCGGCTGCCGGACAACCTGGTCAAGGAATTCCAGGATCTTTTCCTCGCCCGCAAGCCCTACGAGCAGCGCTCGCCGGACTTCCAATTCTGGGTCGAAACCAAGAATCGCCACAGCAGCCGCTACAATTTCGAGAACGACGGCGAGTATGTTCATGGCCACCTCATCGTGCCGACCAAGGGCCAGGGGATTTTTGGCCACTGCACGCACTTCCTTTCCGGCGCCGCCGGCACCGCCTCGGAATTCTGGCAGCGCTACGAATTCACCGGCGACAAGGATTGGCTGGCCCGTGAGGCCTACCCCATCATCAAGGGCGTGGCGGAATTTTACCGCAACTTCCCCAATGTCCAAAAAGAAGCGGACGGCAAGTACCACATCCACCATGTCAACCGCATCGAGAGCGACTGGGATTCTTCCGACACGGTGAGCGAGATCGGCGCGATGCGGACGATTTTCCCCCTGGCGATTCGTGCCGCGGAAATCCTCGGCGTGGACGCCGACCTGCGGCCGAAATGGCAGGACATCGCCGACAACCTCGCTGCACCCGGACCGGGCTCGGGCCGCCGCGGCACCTTCGATTCCACCAATCCGGAGCGGCGTCAGCAGCGCCGCGCCAACCGCCCTCCACCAGACCGGGGACCGAACCGGCCGTTCGGCTCGTTTGTCGGCGGCGGCGAGGGCGCGATTGCGCCGCTCGGCTCCGAACCGGAACTCAAGGCCCGCTTCCTCGGTTTTGACCGCACCGGCGGCTTCATCGATCCCGAAGGCAGCGGTGGCGCGCAGATCTTCCGCAACCGTCTGCGCCTGCGCGAAGGACCCGGCGCGATCGATGCCGAGCACCTTGGCGGCCTTTCCTTCGGCATCCAATCCTCGCTTCTCACCAATGCAGTGACGCCCGATCTGTCTCGTGTCACCATGCAAGTCTTCCCCGCCTGGCCGAAGGATTGGGACGTGAGCTTTCAGCTGCTCGCCCGCGGCGCGTTCACCGTCACCGCGGCGCAGAAAGGCGGCCAGGTCCGGTTTGTCGAGCTGAAGTCCGGTCTCGGCAGCACCTGCGAGCTAACCAACCCCTGGGGCGAGGCGGGCGTGACGGTTTACCGCGACGGCAAATCTGCCGAAACCCTCTCCGGCAAAACCCTGGAGATTCCCACGACCAAGGGTGAAACCGTCACGGTGGTGCCACAAGGCCAGCCGATGAGTGGCTTGGAGATCAAAAGCTAGCTTGAAACTGGCGGTAAATTCGATCTGCCGCAAAAAATAAAAGCGCGGCAGCCTTTCCGGCTGCCGCGCTGATTTTTCGCAAAGCGAATCAAATTACTGGCCGGCGAGGGTAAACTTGTCGGCGGAGAGCTGATAGGAGCTCGATTTGGAGTTTTTGCCCGTGACAGTCAGGCGGATCGTGTGATTGCCAGCCGCGCTGAAGGTGACGTTGCCAAAGGTGGTCGTCGGATAAGTCTGAGCGGCAGAATATTGGTCGAGCGTCGGCCCAAGGTTGGTGCCGTCGACCGAGAGCTGGAGGATGCCGCGGCTGGCGTTGCCCTT
The DNA here is from genome assembly GCA_035650695.1 of Opitutaceae bacterium. Lineage (GTDB taxonomy): Bacteria > Verrucomicrobiota > Verrucomicrobiia > Opitutales > Opitutaceae > DASRHD01. The sequence goes on along the minus strand of DASRHD010000381.1, from coordinate 1,187 downwards.
CCATTCCATTTTCAGCTGGTAGGTGCCGGCGGGAACGTTCGGCACGGTGAAGTCGATGTGGTCGCCCGTGCTGTTGCCGGCCAGCTCGACCCACTTGCCGCCGCTGGAATTGGCGTCGGTCTGGACCGAGGTGGTGGCGCCGCTGCCGGTGTAGCTCAGGCTCTCCGCTTCGAAGTTGAGGGTCGGCGGCGGGACGGCCGTGATCGTATAGGTCGCACTGGTGACAGAGCTGTCGCTCGATCCGCTCTTGTAGGCGATCGCCTTGAGCGTGGTGGTGGCGCTGATGTAAACCGGGCTGGAATAAACCGTGCCGGACGTCTCGCTCGGCGTGCTGCCGTTGGTGGTGTAGCGGATCGAGGCGCCGCTGGTGGAGTCGGAGATGCTCACGCTTTGCGCGCTGGTGTAGGTGCCGCCAGCCGGGCTGAAGGCGGGCGCGGTGACCGAACCGCCGCCGCCACCGCCGCTGGCGCGGCCACCCTGCCAGAGGTGAACGTTGTGCCACGTGGCGGTGATCGGGGCCGAGCCGCTGTTCGTCCGATACGTGCCGCACTTGTCATAGATCGGGGACTGGCCATTGGTCAGGGTCTCCACCACCTGGCCATTGATATAGACGACGACGGTGTGCGCGCTCATGTCCGTGATCGTGTTGATCCGATAGGAGGTGCCGATCGTGAAGGAACCCAGCGCCTTGCCGGTCGAGACTTCATAGAACGTATTGTTGTTTTTGACCGCCAGCATCTGCCACGGGCCGCCATTTACGTGGAATGTCTGCTTAATGCAGATGTTGGTGCCGCCGAAGCTGACCACGGTGAAGTCACCCTGGAACTGATGCGTGCCGGAGGTGTATTGGAGGTATTCACGCTCAGCGCGGTCTTTGGTGCCTGAACTGGTCGAAGTGAGGGAAAAGGTGTCTCCGTTCACTTTGCCGCTGCCGGATGTCTGGATTTTGAAGGTCTCGTCGGAGGGTGTCCAGCCGCTGCCGATTTGGGCATAGGCGCTGACCGCCAGCAGGCTGAGAACGCCGGCGGCGATTGATTTAAGGGGAGTGCAGTTCATGATGATCTTTTGATTTTTGGGATGACTTCGTTTGGGAATGCTCTGGAACCAACGCCGGCGTGATGACGGCAGAGGCGGAAGAGCAAAGGGGTATGCAGACGGGATGGCCGGAAACGGGTCCCGGCAGCTCT
>DASRHD010000380.1:0-4589 GCA_035650695.1 Opitutaceae bacterium | reverse complement strand
GCCGACCAGGCCATGGTGGTTGCCCAGGCCCCCGCCTTGATCGCGGCGGGAAAGGAGCAGCAGCCGGGTGTTTTCGATCCCTCCGGCGGCGAGGACAAAAGTGTGGGCGCGGAATTTATGGGTGCGGCCGCAAAGGGTCTTGGTCACCACCTCCTGCACCCGGTCCTCCCCCGGGGCGCAGACCAGCTCCATCACGTTGGCCCAAAGATAAACCGAGATGAGCGGCGACTTGACCAGTTCCTCCCGGTGGAGCGATCCCATCCGAACCGGCGGGCTGAACTGGGAAATGATTTCCTCAATACCGTCGGCGGCGAGATGGAAAAGGCGGGCGTCGGGACGGTTGATCTGCTTCTCCCAGAACTCGGCGTCGAAATTGCGCGGACCGAGGCGAAGCCATTGGTGGGCGTCCTCATAATAGGGCGCGAGGTCGGATTTTGAAATCGGCCAGCCGCTATGCGGCACCCAGTCGCGGGCCTCGAAATCCTCCTGGTCGAGCGGACGGCAATGGCCGCCCCAGCAATTGCTGCTTCCGCCGAAAAACCGGCTGCGGTAACCCTTGGCGAATTCGTAGGGCAAGCCGGCGTTCTCGCCGTTGTTCAGATCGTTGGTGGGACGGTGCTCGGCAAAGCCGCCGCTCTCGAGCAGGCAGACCGGGATTCCTTTCCGTCCCAGTTCCAAGGCCATGACGATTCCGGCAATGCCCCCTCCAATGATGCACACCTCCGTGTGGATCGGGTCGGGATGAGCTAAATGGCGGAGGTCAATAACCATTTGACGTAAAAAGCTCGGCAATGGGGGCGGCGGCGGCGCCAGAGACCGCTCCGAGGGGGATCGGTTCCTAGTCCGAGGTCCGGGCACGCGCCGCCTCCCGGCGCCAAACCGGTGCCTCCGTATTGACCCACCGATGTCCGGCCGCCGCCCGATGAAATTCGGCCCGGGCCGGAGAGAACTGCGGCTCAGCTTCTCACTTTCACCGCGCTTTCCGTCGCCCCGTTTTTGAGGGCCAGCGGCGCGGCGGCCCGGGTGAGGTCGCCGCCCTCGACAATGATGCCGTCGTTGCCTGAGCCTTCCAGTTGCAGGAAGGTCGGCGACGGATTCAGGACCCGCGTCGCCGTGAGCAGGGCCTGCTTGACGTCGATGAAACGAAGAACCGATTCCGCCTGGGGATTGCCTTGAACGCTGAGGCCGTTGACCGCCACGTCCTCGACATGATCGAGAATGACCGCCGGGCGCAGTTCGGGCTGGCTGACCTGGAAACGCACGTTTTGCAACGTCACCCCGCGGGAATTGCGGGCATAAAAGCCGTAGGCGGGAATCGGGCCGAGCTCAAAATATTCGCCGGCGACGTTCGGCAGGTCGCGCCGGGCGGCGTCTTCCGCCGTGCCACCGCCGCCAAAAGTGAGATGAATGTTGTCGAAGGAAATGTTCTCCACGATCGCATCCCCGACGCCGTTCAGAACGATGGCGGACATTTTTTCGCCGGGATTATAGCCGCGATTGAAGGGAAAATCCGGCAGGGGCGGCGGATCGGTCGTGACCGTGCCGTGGATATTGCTGAAGGAAATGTTGCGGACAATGCCCGGACCGCCGTCGCGTTCGGGCGACGGCAGATCGAGGAGGGTGTGCGCCGGCGGGGGCGTGCCGGCCGCGGTGGCAGTCGCGGCCACCGCCCCAGTGGCGGGCGCGGCGGGCGCCGCTCCCGGCAGGGGCACCGGTGTCGGGACCGGCTCGGCCGAAACCGCCGGCTGCGCCGCGCCGCCGGCCGGCGTTGCTCCGCCCGCCAGGGGGGGCCGGCGGCGCGGCCCGTAAGGCCCCACGCTGATGTTGATCGGGCCGGTGACCTCCTGCAGGACAAGGTTGGAAAACGACATGTTCTCGAAGCGCGAGCCCGGCCCCCCGTGCATCTTGATCGGGCATCCAAAAACCTGATACAAAAGGCAGTTCGAGACGGTGATGTTCCGGGCAATGCCGCCGCCGAAACGGAAGACCGACCAGCGCGTGCTGAACGAGCAATTGGTGATGGTGATGAACTGGCAGCTGCCGAAAAGCGCGCAGGCGTCGTCCTGCGACTGGACAATGCAGTTGCTGACGGTGACGTGCTGGGCGCTGATGAAATGAAATCCGTCGTTGTTGCCGGTGACGCGATTGTAGATGTGCAGGCCGTCCATGTGGACATAGTTGCACTGGATCACGCGGACGGTGTGATAGGCGCTGCGGAAAAGGTCGATGTCGTGCACGGTCAGGTTCTGGCAGCGGTAAAAAAGCAGCAGATAAGGCCGGCGGTTGCCGCCGAGACCGCTGGGCGGCGTCTCGCCGCGGGCGGTGGCATGGAACTGCAGGCCCTGGCCGTCAACCATGCCGGGGCCCTCGACCGTCACGTTCCTCGCCTCGACGGCGAAGATCAGCGCCCAATGCCCGTCGCCCAGGGTGGAGTCGCCGTTGGTCGGAATGGCGTCGACGCCGTGATATTGCTTGCCGTCGGCGCTGCCGAGCAGTTTTCCCGACGCGGCGAGGTGGAGGGTGACGTTGCTTTTCAGCTCGATCGTGCCGATGTGGAAGACGCCCGCCGGCACCAGCACGGTTCCACCGCCGTCGCGGTGGCAGGCCTCGATCGCCGCCTGGACCGCGCCGGTGTCGAGGGTGGTGCCATCGCCTTTCGCGCCAAAATCGCGGATGTTATAAAGCCGGGCGCCAAGGTCGTTGCCGGCCGGCGCGGCGCCGGCGGGTTCAGCGGCGGCCCGCCTTTCGCCGAGCAAGCCGGCGCCGAGGGATGCGGCGAGCAGGGGAGGCGAGATCCGTCCAAGCCATTTGCGACGGGAAAGAAGCGTTGGGTCAATGTCACTCATGATTATTTTTGAAGGGGTTGGCGGCCCGAGACGAAGCAAGCGATCCTGCTGATGCGCCCGGGCCGGGGTGAAGGCGGGCGGAAAGCACGCCACGTGAATTGACGGAAGATAACGCCGAAGGTTGCGCTTCGCCTGTCTTTGGCGGCAGGGGCCGCTCCGGTGCGGTCCGCCGGAGACCGCTCGCCCCGGGAATTTTCCTCTATTTTCCGTGGCATTTTGCCCGGAAATGTTTTGCGGAGGAGATCGAACTTTTTGCCCGCGCCGCGGTCAGTGGCGCACCGCCATTTTCGGCCGGCCTTTGCTGGATAAAGGCTGGAGCGCGGGTCCTTCGGGACCACGCGTTCCCCACTTGCATATGACTTTTTGAACCCCGTGACGTTCGTCGAAAAATTCCTTGGCACGCGTGTGCTCATCACCGGCGGGTTGGGCTTCATCGGCTCGCACTTGGCGCGCCGGTTGTGCGCGGCGGGGGCGACGGTCACGATCATGGACAGCCTGGTGCCGGAATATGGCGGAAATCTTCACAACATCGCCGACATCCGTGACCGGTTGAACGTGAATATTTCCGATGTGCGGGACCGCCATGCGATGAAGCACCTTGTGCGCGGCCAGGATTTTCTTTTCAACCTCGCCGGCCAGACGAGCCATCTCGATTCGATGCTCGATCCTTTCACCGATCTGGAAATCAACGCGGCGTCGCAGCTCGCCATTCTCGAAGCCTGTCGCCACCACAACCCCCGTATTCGCATTGTCTTTGCCAGCACCCGGCAGGTGTACGGCAAGCCCCGCTACCTGCCGGTCGACGAAGACCATCCCCTCGCGCCCGTCGATGTGAACGGCATCAACAAGCTTTCCGGCGAATGGTACCATCTGCTTTATCACCAGGTTTACGGCCTGCACGTCTGTGTGCTGCGGCTGACCAACACCTATGGCCCATGCATGCGGATCAAGGATGCGCGCCAGACTTTTCTCGGCATCTGGATCCGCCTGATCCTGGAGGGCAAACCGTTCAAGATTTTCGGCGACGGCGCCCAGCGCCGCGACTTCAACCATGTCGATGACGTGGTGGATGCGCTGCTCCTGGCCGCGACGCACGAGCAGGCGCTCGGCCGGCTTTTCAATCTGGGCGGCGCGGAAATCCTCTCCCTGCGGGAGCTGGGCGAGCTGCTGGTCGAGGTGAACCGTGGCGGCGAGATGGAAATCGTCCCGTTCCCGCCGGAGCGCAAGGCGATCGATATCGGCGATTACTACGGCAGCTATGCGAAGTTCCAGGCCGCCACCGGCTGGGAGCCCTGCCGGCCGATGCGTGACGGCCTCGAGCAGACTCTCAGTTACTATCATAATCACTACAGCCATTACGTCGACGGTGGTGTCCTGCCGCGCCCGGCCCCGCCTGGCGGCACGGCCGCGCCGGCCGCCGCACCTTCTTATGAGCATCAAAGTCTGGGAGTATCTTGATGAATATGCCGCCGAACGCGACGGCATCCTGGCGGCGGTGGACCGGGTTTTTAAATCCGGCACGCTGATTCTGGGTCCGAGTGTGAAGCAATTTGAGGAGGAATTTGCCGCCTACTGTGGCGTGGAGCACGGCGTGGGAGTCGACAACGCCACCAATGGCATTGTCCTGGTCTTGAAAGCCCTGGGCATCGGCCCCGGCGATGAGGTCATCACCGTGGCCAATACGGCCGTTCCCACCGTCGCCGCCATTGTGCAGGCGGGAGCCACGCCGCGGTTTGTCGACAT
>DASRHD010000379.1:0-3432 GCA_035650695.1 Opitutaceae bacterium | reverse complement strand
CGCCGCGGCAAGCGCGTCCATGTTGTCCCATTCACCGATGATGCAATAGCTGCGGTCGCCGGTCTTGATGATATTGACGTGGCGCAGCCCGGCCCAATCGCGGTTCACCTTTTTGTGGGCGTCGAGGAATTCCTGGTCGCGCCCGGGCTTCACTTTGAAACGCACGGCATTGAATGCGGTCATCGGTCGATCTCCGTGACAGTGGCGCGGCCATGATGCGCGCGTCGGCGCCGTGCGCGCAAGGCCCGGCCTGGCTTGCCTCGGCGCGCAAAGCGTCCGATCATAGGCCATCCAGCCGGGAAGCGCGTCATGAGCCAGACCGTCACCGCGCCGCGTACCAAGACCAAGCCGAAGATCGCGCGGCCGCCGCTGTGGAAAGTGATCCTGCTCAACGACGACTACACGCCGCGCGAATTCGTCGTCGTCGTGCTCAAAGCGGTGTTCCGCATGACCGATGAGCAGGCCTATAACGTGATGATCACCGCGCACCGCAGAGGCGCCTGCGTCATCGCCGTCTATGCCAAGGACGTCGCCGACACCAAAGCGAAAGAAGCGACCGAGCTCGGCAAGCGGAAAGGCTATCCGCTGTTTTTCACGACGGAGCCCGAGGAGTAGCGGTCAGGATCGGCGTGGCGCCGTTGCGCCTGAAGACGCAAAGCGCGGAGCGCTTGGCCGCGTTCTTTCCGCTCACGATCGCCTGCACGCGCATCTCGCTCGCCGAAAAAGTGCCGCGCATCGACATCCACGTCGTATCTTTGCCGTCCGGATCGCTCATGTCCGCTTGGATATGGCCGCCTTTCGTCACTTTGACGCGGCCTTCGAGATCGGGATTTTGCGGATCGGGATTCTGATTGGCGCCATTGAGCCAGGCCGCGCCGTGGCCGCTGGCGTAGATTTCAATGACCAGCAGCGGACAGGACGGATCGGCGGCGCCGGCCGCGGGTTGCCAGAGTCCGGCCGAGCTTCCCTGCGGCGCCGCTTCGCCGGCCGCCAAGGCGAAGACGAGCGGTAGCAAAGCGAGACCAAGGACAGGGCGATCGCGCAGCCGCATTCGGCGAATCCTTTGGCCGAGGCTTACGAGCAAAGCGCAGCATGCGTCAATCGCGGCAGCGTGATTGCTCGCAACCGCTCCGATTCAATTTTCAGACAGCCCGAAGCCACAGCTCCGCTGGCCCTGTTCTTTGACGGCGCGGGCGCGCCGGCGTCTCTTTTTCCTGCCCCTCAATGAGGGGAGCGGAGCGCCGAGACGGCGCACATAAATTCCGCGCTGATGAGGCGCGGCGCGCGTCTTGCGATCGACGCGCCCGCCTCTCGGCGCTCCACTGCGGCTTTTCTGTCCCCGGGGCCGTGCTTCCGGCCACTGGGCGGAGGACTCTTCGCCCTCCCTAGCGGGCCGGCTTTCGCCAGCCCTCGCCCGTACCCGTCCAGCCCTGCCAGGGGGCGGCCCCACGTAGTTGGGGCGGACGGCTACCCGGGGCCTCCCGGAGCCGTGGCTGCGAACCACGACCGCGGGCGCCGCGCCCCGCTCCGCCACCAAGACGCCTCTAGATGGCGCCCCTCGGTGAGCGAGGTTAGGAATATATACAGTAGGAATTTAGTCAGGTCAAGCGGCAAGTCAGACTGCGGGAAACAGTACCTATTTTTGACAGTACCTATTGACGGTACCTATTTTATAGTTACTAGAGAAAGTAACCCAAAAGACAGGGAGTTTCCGCCATGTCGAAATATGCGGAACTCGGCGAGTACCTAAAGAAGCGGCGCGCCGATCGGGTGCCGATGAGTTTTGCAGAGATCGAGCGCATCACTGGCGTCAAGCTGCCGCCGTCAGCGCGCAAGCACCGGCCTTGGTGGAGCAATAACCCGAACAACAGCGTGCTGACCAAAATCTGGCTCGCAGCCGGCTATGAGAGCGAGCAGGTCGATATGGAAGCGGGCAAGCTTGTGTTCCGGCGCGTGCGCGCACCGGAGCAGCCGGCTTCACGCGGCGGCGAAGAGGCGCCCTTTCATCCGCTCTATGGCTACATGAAGGGCCTCGTTCGTGTCATGCCCGGCACAGATCTCACCCAGCCGGCCGATCCGGAGTTGGCGGATTACCTGGACGCCAAATACGGCCCGGAGAATAGGAAGGCTTGAGTGCGGCCCATCCTTCTGGACACCTGCACGCTCATCTTCTTGAACGAGAAGACGCCGCTCGCGGCCTCTGCCATCGCGGCGATGCGCGCCGCGAGCAGCGATAGTCTGACCTATATCTCGCCGATCACGGCCTGGGAGATCAGCGCGCTCACATCGCGCGGCCGCTTGCAGCTTTTGATCCGGCCGGAGCGCTGGTTCGCCAACCTGTTCGAGGTGCCTGGCGTGAAGCTCGCGGAAATGTCGCCCGATCTTCTGATCGCGTCATCGTATTTGCCCGGCACTCCGCCGCGCGATCCGTTCGACCGCATCATCGCCGCCACCGCGCGCGAACTCGGGGCGACCTTGATCACGCGCGACCGCGCGCTGCTTGACTACGGCGCGCAGGGCCATGTGAGCGTGGTGGAGTGTTGAAGCGGGCGCAACAGCATGTAGCCCGCATGGAGAGAAGCGTATTGCGCCACTGTTTTCGATCATCGGCCGATTACGCTGCTAATCCGCCCTACGGGCTACCGGCTGAAAAAAGAGGTGGCAAAAATTCCCACGGCGAAGGCGCGGGCGGCGTAATTTGTAGGATGGGTTGAGCGGAGCGAAACCCATTATTAGGCTGCCAAACGAAATTCGATGGGTTTCGCAGGGCTCAACCCATCCTACGCGCTGGCCAGAAGCCGAAAAGCCGTTGCGAAGGTCTTCGCTTCGGATCGGCCATGCGTAATCCTGCGGATTGAACACGACGATTTTCATAGGCGAGGCAAAGTCATTCCCCGTTTGGTCAATGGCCCAAACGGGGCGAAGACATGATCGTCACTTAGTACTTGCTTTCAGCGGATTACGCTGCACCCTTCAAACCGTATGGCCGGGCTTAGCCCGGCCATACGTCTGTTATTATCTGAAGCTTAGTTCGGCTTCTTGCGGAAATCGTTGAAAGCTTTCAACAGACGCATCGTGGCGTCAAAATCCAGTGTGTCGCCGCTGTAGCGGCACTGGTAGAGCCCATGCAGATTGGACGGCAATTGAAGGCCTTCCTTCACCAGTAGAACAAATCGATTTTTGTGGAGCGCAAGAGCAGCGCCAATTTCGATCAAGACATTCTGGTTAAGTGAGACGTGCTTTTCGCCGGCTTGATCCAAAAGGACTTCTTCTTCGTCAACGTGGATCACCGCGAAAGAACAAGTTCGCATGTCGTCGAGAACCTTGTCGGATAATGGCTTTGAGACGGTTTCGTTGTCGACCGACACTACCGGTTCGAAGTTGCCGTAACCGATCACGGTCTTGAGTTGGTCTACAATTTTTCGATTCCTG
>DASRHD010000378.1:0-9100 GCA_035650695.1 Opitutaceae bacterium | reverse complement strand
AGGTCGGCCGGGGTCGGCGGTTTGGCAGCGGCAGTTTTTTTCGGTTTGGCGGCGGGCGAGGACATATGGGCGGGAGTTGACCAAGATTCGTGCCAGCGGTGCGGCCGGTCACGTCAATTTTTGAAAGCGGCGGGCGAGTTCGCCGTGGTTTAGTTCAATGTAGGTCGGCCGGCCGGCCGGGCTGGTCAGCGGCGTGCGCGTAGTGAAAAGCTCCGCCACCAGGGCAAACGATTCCGCCTCGGTTGCCACTGCAGGCAGACGGAGGGCGCGGGTCACCGCGATCCGGGCCAGCTCTTGGCGCGCCAGGTCCAGGTTTCTTTCATCCAGGCTGCCGTCGCGAAACGCGCCGAGCAGATCGCGCAGGAACGGTTCGGCTGCCGCCGGCTCGAGCCAGTCGGGCACGGATTCGATGCGAAAAAAATGCCGCCCAAACTCCACGATCTCCAGGCCGTGCCGGTGCAAGAATTCGAGCCGATCGAGTAGCAGGGCGCTGGCAATGGGGTCGAGCTCGACCGGCACGGCGAGCAACAGCCGCTGGCTGGTGACGGCGCCGTCGCGGAATTGCCGGTGCAACCGTTCGAACCAGACCCGCTCGTGCGCGGCCCGGCGGTCGAGCAGGACCAACCCGGCGGCGGTCTCAAACAACACATAGGCGCCGAGGGCGAGGCCGAGAAAGCGCCAGGAGGATTTTGGATTACGGATTGCGGATTGCGGATTTTCGGCCAAGGGCGGCGCCAATGCCGGAGAGCGCGGACTCGTGACCGCGGATTGCGGAACGGAAGCAACGGTCAATGGCTTGGACTGGATCGCCGGAGCACTTGGAATCGCGGCGCTCACCGCCCCAAGAGCAGCGATTGCCGCGGGCTGAAATGCGGGCGGCGCTACGGGCGAGGCCATCGGCGCGGGCAAATCCGCCTTCCGCAATCCGCCATCAGTAATCTCCCGCAGCCGCTGCAGGACGGAGCGGATGACAAAGCCGCGCACCGCCGGCTCGTTGCGGAAACGCACCTCCCGCTTGGCGGGATGGACATTGACGTCGACCGCCGCCGGATCGCAGTGAAAAAAAACGAAGGCGAGCGGATAGCGGCCCTTGGGCAGCGACTCCTGGTAACTCTCGATTAAGGCGTAGTTGAGGGTGCGGCTGTCGACCGGCCGGGAGTTGACGAAGGTGACCATCTCGTGGCGCGTGCCCCGCCCCACCCCGGGCTGGCCGATGAATCCTCCCAGCCGCATTCCCGCTTCGGCGGCCTCGAGGGGAAGCAATGAATCAGCCGTCTGCCGGCCGAAAATCTCCGCCACCCGTTCCGCCAGCGTCGTGCATTCCGGCGAACGAAAAATCACCCGGCCGTCTTCGACCAGGGCAAAGGACACGCCCGGGCTGGCCAAGGCGTAGAGACGTACGCATTGGATGATGTGGGCGCTCTCGGTTGTATCGCTTTTGAGGAATTTCCGCCGGGCGGGCACGGAGTTGAAAAGTTGCGCCACCTCGATGCAGGTGCCGGCCGGCCGGCCGCAATCACGCACGTGGACGAACTTGCCGCCGTTGACCAGGATCTCCGTGCCGGCGTCGTCGCCGGCGGCGCGGGTCTGAAGGTTGAAGCGCGAGACGCTGGCGATCGAAGGCAGCGCCTCGCCGCGGAAGCCATAGGTGGCGAGATGGTCGAGATCGGCGGCCTCCGCGATCTTGCTTGTGGCATGTCGCTCGAGTGAGAGCAGCGCATCGTCGCGGCCCATGCCGCAGCCGTTATCCTCGACCCGGATGAGCGCCCGCCCGCCGGCGCGAAATTCGACCTCGATGCGGGTGGCGCCGGCGTCGAGGGCGTTTTCCACCAGTTCCTTCACCACCGCAGCCGGCCGCTCGATCACCTCGCCAGCGGCGATCTGGTTGGCCACGCGGTCGGAAAGGATGCGGATGGACGGCATCGTCAGGACAAAGCTACGGCAAAAATGCCGGCGCGAAAAGACATTTGCCCCGGCGCAAAGCAGGTCACCCCAGAATTTTTTTCCAGCGGGCGAACTGCTTTTTCAGCTGCGCCGGGCCGGGCATGCCGGGGCCGGCGCGGCGGGCCAGGGCGCGCCGCAGGTCGAAAACATCGGCCCAGTCGGGCCCGAAGGCCGGATGCACCGCGCGCACCTCGTCCGCGGAAAGCTGGTCGATCCGCACCGCGCTGTGCTCAGCCACCCGCACCAGCGCGCCGACGGCATGGTGCGCTTCGCGGAAGGGCACGCCCTTTTGCACAAGATAATCGGCCAGGTCGGTGGCGAGGAGGAGCGGGTCGGCCACGGCGGCGGCGCAGCGTTCATGGTTCACGGCCAGGCCGGCCACGGTCGCGGCCAGAACCTCGGCGCAAAGCCCCGTCTGGTCGTAGCTGTCGAAAACCGGCGGCTTATCCTCCTGCAGGTCGCGGTTGTAGGTCAGCGGCAGCCCCTTCACGAGCGTCAACAGCGCCTGCAGGTTGCCTTGCAGCCGTGCGGCCTTGCCCCGCAGCAGCTCGAGCGAGTCGGGATTCTTTTTCTGCGGCATGAGCGACGAACCGGTGCTGAAGGCGTCGGGCAGCCGGACATAGCCGAACTCGGCGCTGCTCCACAAAATCAGGTCCTCGGCGATGCGCGAGAAATGCACCCCGGCAAGCGCGCAGGCGGCGGCAAACTCGAGATGGACGTCGCGGTCGCTCACCGCGTCCATCGAATTCTGGGTGAGCTGCGGGCGGCCGCGGGCGTCGACGAAGCCGAGCTGTTTCGCGACAAATTCCCGGTCGATCGGCAGCGTCGTGCCGGCGATGGCGCCGGACCCGAGCGGACAGAAGTTGGCCTGCGCCGCCACCGCCGCCAGGCGGTCGCGATCGCGCTGGAGCATTTCCAGATAGGCCAGAAGGTGGTGGGCGAGGCCGACCGGCTGGGCGCGCTGAAGGTGGGTGTAGCCGGGAATGAGGATGCCCTGCTCGCGCTCGGCCAAGGCGAGAAAGGCGCGCTGCACGGTGAGAAGTTTTTCGGCGAGCACGGCGCAGGCATGCTTGAAAAACAGGCGCATATCGGTCGCGACCTGGTCGTTGCGGCTCCGGGCGGTGTGCAGTTTCGCCGCGGCGGGCGTGCACTTGGCCAGGGCCTGCTCGATGTTCATGTGCACGTCCTCCAACCGCGCGTCCCAGATAAACCGGTCCGCTTCGATCTCGCGCAAAATTTTGTCCAGGCCGGCGTGGATGGCGTTGCGCTCGGCCGCGGAGATGAGACCGACGTGAGCGAGCATGGCGGCGTGGGCCTTGCTCCCGGCGATGTCGAAGGGGGCAAGGCGATAGTCGAATGAAACCGACTCGCTGAAACGCAACATGAGGTCGGCGGGCCCCTCGGTGAAGCGACCGCCCCAGGTGACTTGGGCTTTCTTGGCCATGGGCCCAGCATTCGCGTGGCGGCGCGGGGAGCAACGCGAAAGATGTTTTGCCTGCGCCGCCGGGCCGCGCACAGTCGCGGCATGCCGGTCCGGACTCTCGCCGCCGCCTTTCTCCTGCTCGCCGCCTCCCCCGCCGCGATCCCGGCGGCGGACGCTCGCTTCGAGCGCGTAACGGTCGAGCCGGTGACGACCTCGATCTTCATCGGACACGTCACCCTGACCGCACCGGTTTTTGTCCGTGGCCGCGACGGCTACACCGCCAACTACCGGGCGGCGGTTTTTCCGTTTTTCTTTTGGAGCGAAAGCGGGCGGCTGACGATCGAGGCGGGCGATGATGACCTACAGCGGCTCCAACGCGGCGAAACCGTCGCGTTCCGTGGTCATGCGGAAAATGCCAATGGTGAGTCCCGCCGGATCGAAGGACGCGCGGTACCGGAGGATGTGGTCCACGGAAAATTGAAAATCCGGATCTTCGTCTCGCGGCGGATCCAGCTGATTTTCAACACCACGTATCGATTCACCGGCGGACCGTGAGTCGCAGTGGCAGGCTCAACGCCGGGACTCGAAGAAATTGTTGACCACCCGGAGGACTTCCGCGACGGCAAAGGGCTTCTGCAGGTAGCCGCGCGCACCCGACTTGATGATTTCCGCCTGGAGATTTTCTTCGAGGTGACCGCTCATGAAAATGGCGTCAACCGATGGCATGAGGTCGCGCATTTTCATGAACGCCTCCCAGCCGCTCATTCGCGGCAGGCCGAGGTCGCACAGGACCAGTCCGATCTCCGCCTGATGATGGCGGAACATGTCGACCGCCTCGAGTCCGTCGCGCGCCTTGAGCACCCGATAGCCGCTCCGCTCGAGGATGTGGCTGAGCGCGTGCAGCAGCGTCTCCTCGTCGTCGACCAGCAGAATGACGCGCTCGACCGGTCTGTCCGAAGCCGGACGTGCCGCCGGCGGCGGCACCGGTTCGACGGCAATGTCGGGCGAGGCGGGAAAATAAAGGGCGAAGAGCAGTTCGCCCGGCGTGGCACTGATGTCGAGCCAGCCGCGATGGACATTCATGATGCTGTGCACGACCAGGATCGAGAGGTCGCGCACGCGCTCGGTCATGCCCACCGCCGCCGAGTCAAACGCCTCGCGCGTGTCTTCCACCGCGTCTGTTGATGGCGTCAGCCGGACCCGCAACAGCAGGTATTTCGGCTCGAGGGCGTCGGGAAACTTTCTCGTCATCTCCATCCCGGTCACGGCCGAGACGTTGAATTCGAGGCGGCCGCCGGGGCTGGCCATGTCGCGCGCCTTCTGGCAGAGGTTGAGCAGGAGATGGTTGATTTGATAAAGATCGAGCGCCACCGGCGGAAGCGAAGGGTCGGCGGAGTGCACGACGGTAAGCTCGCGGCCGTAGTTGTCGGTGATCATCTGGCAGAAGTTGTCGACGAACTGGCCGAGGTCGGCCCGCTGGAAGACCGGCTCGGCCTTGCGCGAGAGATAAAGCGTCTGCTTGATGAGGTTGGCGGCGCGGGCGACGGCCTTTTCGATGCCGTGGACGGCGGTGGCGGCGCGCCCGGGATCGCCCGAGGCGTCCTGCAAAAACGCGGTGTAGCCGAGAATGATGGAAAGAAGATTGTTGAAGTCGTTGCCGACCTCCGAGGCCATGGCGGCGAAACTCTCGGCGCGCTGGAGCTGGCGGAGCTGTGGCTCGGCCTGCGCCTCGAGGGCGAGATCAATCAGGGAAAACAAACGATAGATGCGTCCGCCAAAAACCAGCCGCGTGTCCGTGGTGTGGGCAAAGAGCGCGCGGCCGCTTTTGTGGATGACAGCGCCAAACGTTTTAAGCACGGAATCGTCGCCGGCGATGAACGCCTCGTGGGCCGCCAGGCTCTGGACCGAGGCTTCGGGCGGAAAGAGCATGGTGAACATCGCCCCGGTCAGTTCGTTGCGCGCGTAACCGAGAATGTCGGCAAACGCGACGTTGGCCGCCAGGATGGCACCCCGCTCATCCACCAGGCAGAGGCCGAGGGGAAGTTTTTCCCATACCGCGGGAAACAAATCCGTCAATTGGGCGTTGGCGGAATGGCCACCCATCGTGTCGTGCGCAGACAGGGTGTCGGAAGGGATGTTCGTCATGCGGGCCAATGAAAAACGACCGGTTTTTCGACGGAAGGATGAAGACTTTGATGGACGGGACAGGCATGCGCCGCTTTTTCGAGAAGGTCGGCGGGCGCAGATGCCCTCGGTAATGGCATCCATAAGTGCGTGGTCAACCGCGAAATGCGACGCGGGGCATCGGCAGACATCTCCTTGGTGACCTCAAACTTAAGGCCGCGCAGCTCCACGCCGTGGCGTCGGGCTGCGATCGCCATGGTGGTGGCGACGCAGGTGCCGATGGCGGTTGCCACCAGGTCGGTGGGAGAGAATGCCTCGCCGCGGCCCTGATTGTCGACCGGCGCGTCCGTCACCAGCTGGCTGCTGGAAGGACCATGTGTTGCAACACAATGGAGATCGCCTTGATATTCACCGGTAATCTTGACCATGTAGCGGTCGTTTCTGGGCCTTTTTTTGGCCATAGGCAACGCCGCAAACGTCAAAAACCCAAAAAAGGCCGAAATGCAAAGGATCGGCGAGTCCGGCAGGGATGGATGGGGTTGGAACCCTTCCACCCCGGCACAAATAGCAATGACTTAGCTTACCAGCAGGTCCCACGCGATTGGCGGTGGAACCAAAAGCCGCGGCCTTCGCAAGAGGCCTTGGCCATGGCCCAGGCGCCCCGGATCAGTACCGACGATTGCCCCGCTCGTGGAACGCACCGGCGCGACGGTCGGGACTGCTGTAGGAACGTCCGCTGCCGCTGTCCTCCTTGGGCTTGGCTTCATTGACCGTCAGCGGGCGGCCGCCGAGATCGGCTCCGTTCATTTTGTCCGTGGCGAGCTTGCTCTCCTCCGCGGTGCTGAACGTGACGAAGGCGAAACCGCGCGGGCGGCCCGTCATGCGGTCGCTCGCAACATAGATGTCCGTCACGGTTCCAAACTGGCCGAAGGCCTCGCGCAGGTCAGCTTCAGTGGTTTGAAACGACAGATTTCCAATATACAATTTCGAATTCATAGGTGATAGGTCCGTGTGCTTCGTTCATGGTTCAGTGTGTTCCCGGGAATCGGGTTTCGAATCATCACCTGAACCTGAAGCTCACCTGAAGACTCACCAGCGCTGCGCTCTAAACGCCGCCTACGTTTCCCGCACAGTCGGGCCGATTCCGGAAAATGCAAGCTCCTTCGCCGTTCCTTGGTCGAGTCCCCGGAAAGATATCGGTGGAGGAAGTCGCTCTGCGTGCAAGCGCCGAAGGCAAGCTCACGTTCGCGTTCGGACAGCCGACGATCTGCCATGCAGGGGATTCGGCGGATGCGGCGGTCGGAAAGCGAAAGAGTTTGCTAACACCCAGAGCCAGGCATAGGGTGGCTCTCTTCGTAAGAACGTTAGACACCAGTGTCTGGTGGGTCCTCAATTGAGCTTTCGGTTCAGGTGATGATTCGAAACCCGATAAACGGGAACGCGCTGAAAGCCGACGCCTCGTGCGAAAATCATCCATGAATCCGAAACTCTATGTGGGCAACCTGTCCTTTTCCACGTCCGAAGACTCTCTCCGACAGACGTTCGGCCAATTCGGCACCGTCACCGACGTGCACCTTGCGAGCGACCGTTTCACGGGCCGCCCCCGCGGTTTTGGCTTCGTGACATTCGCCGCCGCCGAGGAAGCGCACGCCGCGATCCAAAAGCTCCACGGTTCCGACCTCGACGGACGGCCCATCACCGTGAACGAAGCCCGGTCCAGGGAAGAGGGCGGCGCCTTCGCGAGCCAGAACCGCAGCCCGCGCTCCTAAAGACGCCATGGCTGCGCATTCATCCATCCGATCGGAACCGCCAAAACCCACCGCCAACGCCATCGAAGTTGAGGGCAAGATTGTCGCGGTGCTTCCTGGAACCATGTTCCGGGTGCAACTGGCAAACGGCCACATCGTGCTGGGGCACATCTCCGGCAAGCTCCGGAAGCATTTCATCAAGATCGCCGCCGGCGATATGGTGAAAATGGAAATGAGTCCGTACGATCTGGAAAAGGCCCGGATCACCTATCGCATCAGGGACGCGTCTTCGACCCACCGACCGCCGTTTCGTCGGCGCCATTGAGCGCCAAGCCCGCTTTGGCGGGCGCCGGTCGTCCGCGGCAGTGCCACGCGCAAAGGGATCAAGCCCGATGCGCGCCTTGTCGTGGCACGCTATGATTCGCTCCGCTTGGCTCGCGGCAGCGGTGCCTTATGGGCCTGACCGGCCTCGGACTTCGCCCGGCGCAGGAAGCTGTTGAGCGCGGTCATGTCAGCCAGCTCGGTCTCGCCCAGTTCGTAATTGGAAGTCTGGACTCGCGCGATGAAGCCGTTGAGCCAGGCGAGAAGATCGTCGCGGCGCGGCAGCCAGAGGCCGTCGGCTTCCAGAATTTCGGTCCGCAGGCCGCTCGCGAAGCTGAGTTGTTCTTGATGTTTGTTCATGAAATTAAAGACGCACGAGCTTATCGCCCCCCTCGCCCATCGCGATTTTCGCGGGGTCGGAGACGGGCTGGCGCGACAGCCGGAAAAATTCCACCAGGATGTAGGCGCGGCCGTCTTGCGCCGAGTGCCACCGGATCATTCGCGGCATCTCCACGGCGACGTCTGTCAAATCGCCGGAGTCAAATTGGCGGAGGAGAGTGTGCATCCGGCCGTCGTCGGGATGAACCACCTTCCATCGCCGCGTCGACATGTCTTCGATGGATTGGCGCGCTTCCTGGATCAAAGCCGCCGACCAATCTGCCCACCGATCAGTGCCTATCGGCGGCAGATCCGCCCCGGCGCTTGGCCGGGCCAGCGTGCCGAGCGACATCGGAGCATCTTCCTTGGACACATGGACCGGATAAAGCACGATTGCCACTTTCCAGACATCCCCGGCGAAATTTTCCCGGCGTTCCTGCGCGGAGTCCGCCGTCCCATCGCTTCGTGGAATCCAGAGATCCATGCCGCGCCCGTCCATCTCGACGACCAAGGCCATGCCTTCGGAGCCGATCGAGCGCGGGGTTCTCCCCGAGCTGATCAGCACCGGGTGGCCGGTGCGGTGGAGTCCGAGAATGCGGTCGTATTCGCAAAAAACCTCGCCGCCGGAGGAAACGCCTAGTTCGAAGGCTATTTCACAAAGCCGGGGCAAATCGGCCGCGCCGGGGCGTTCAGCCCAATCCGGGTAGGCCTCTTGGCGCTCAGCGATGAAGCTTGCGTCAGAAATGGGCGGGTTGCCTCCATTCTCGCGTATCCGCAGAAGGCACCGGCAGCCGGCCCCGTATCGGTCCAGATCCATGATTCAATCTATCGAGGCAAGGGAGCGAACGCGACTGGGTTCGGCTTTTGGGGGCAGGTAAGTAGCGGTGCTACTGCCGATTTGCGATCATCGGCAGGCGGCGAACGCTCTGGGGCGGCGGAATTCGTGCAACGAAACCACGCTCCTTAAATGTCCGCACCGCAACTTGGAGAATGCAGATCGGCGGGATCGGATCCCGCCACTTCCGGCGGGTCTCATTTCGGCGGCTCCTTTCTGGCCATCCCGGATGCCGAATTCTTTTCCCGTTTTCTAATGCTCTCTGGGAGAGGATTAATGGCGGGATGGACGGGACTCGAACCCGCGACCTTCTGCGTGACAGGCAGA